>JAFGNQ010000077.1 GCA_016926925.1 Candidatus Aminicenantota bacterium | reverse complement strand
TTTTCTGTCGCGTCACCTCCTATCAAAGCCCCAAATTTCCTGTTTTTGAGTTTTTACTTTGCTCGGTTTGATGTATACTCATCTGTCCCATCCGGGCTATTAAGGATGACCGTATGAACCCAACCGAAGAATATAAAAAATTTGGCACCACCGACATCCTCATGATTATGGTGATCCTCTTCTGGGCCTTGAATTTTTCCTTCCTTAAAATCGTTTTTCGTGAGATGGCTCCATTGGGTTTCAACGGGATTCGCATGCTATTGGCTTCACTGGTTCTGATTTTGATCCTCCTTTTCAAAGGAGAAAACCTTAAAATTGAGCGCAAAGATTTCTGGATACTTGTTGGCCTCGGAGTGTGTGGCAACACTGTTTTCCAGCTGCTGTTCATTCATGGCCTCGATCTTACCACGGCATCCAATTCCTCAATAATCGTCGCTCTGGCTCCGGCCCTCATCGCTCTTTTGAGCTCATTCCTGAAGCATGAGAAGCTTCACATGCTTGCCTGGGCGGGCATTGTCCTATCATTTGTGGGATTCTACCTCGTCATTTCCATCAAGTCGGGAGGGGTCCAGTTCTCTCGCCAAAGCCTTCAGGGAGACCTGTTAGTCTTTTGTGGGAACATTTTTTGGGCGATTTACACTGTTTTTTCCAAGCCGATGCTCAACAGGATTTCTCCTTTGAAGTTCGCCGCGCTCACCATGTCCTTCGGAACGTTTTTCTACCTTCCCTTTTGTGTCAAGGACATGATGGACATTAGCTTTGAAGCGATATCCGTGCGTGTCTGGGCGATCCTTCTGTATTCCGCCATTTTTTCCCTTGTGATTCCTTACATTGTTTGGTACGCCTCCGTCAAGCGTGTGGGGAACAGCAAAACCGCTATATATGATAACCTCATCCCCGTTTTGACGATCCTCTTCGCTTACATGTTGCTCGATGAGAGGATAACGCCCGTTCAGGCGGTAGGGACGGTTGTCATACTGGCGGGAGTGTATCTGACCAGATCCGGATATCATCGGTTTATCAAACAGGAGCGCCGGAAGTCGCAAGCTTAGCGCTCTGATGGAGCAGGCCCTGCGTCGTCAGGCCTCTTCCGTAGCAGCCCTAAATTCGATGGGTGGGGCTAGAGCCCGACCTTGTCTGTAGGCATCAAAG
Source organism: Candidatus Aminicenantota bacterium (assembly GCA_016926925.1). The sequence continues at coordinate 37,499 of JAFGNQ010000077.1, read as the reverse complement.
CCCTCCCACAAACCACCCTGCGAATCATACAGACAAGGCATCTCTCTTCGTAATGGCCTTTGTAAGTCTAAGATCCTTCCACTCTTCCCCTGCGATTCCATGGGACTGAGACATGGACTCGTTTTCTGCTTATACCACCATGTGACGCAGAAGGAGGATGGCTTGCTCTTCTTCCCTGACTCCATAGTTCTGTCACGGGAACGGAATTGCTTGCTTGGATAGAGAAGGCGTTGATTCGAGGCGCAAAAGAATATAAAATCGTCAGAGATGACCTTATTGGCAATTCTGAAATCACTACGGCCCCAGCAGTGGCTCAAAAACCTCTTCATTTTTGCGCCATTGATTTTTTCCAAGAATTTCTTTGCTGCCGATCTCTTCCTCAAAACATGTTTCGCCTTCGCTCTTTTCTGTTTGCTTTCAGGAGCCCTTTACATCCTGAACGACCTGAAGGACCTCGATGAGGATAGACGTCATCCTATCAAATCTCAAAGGCCCTTGGCATCCGGCCGGCTTGGGAAGAATGCGGCGGTCGCGGCCTTTCTTTTTTTGGGTGTAATCAGCCTTTTGTTGTGTCTTGTATTGAATCGGAATTATTTCTATATGGCACTCCTTTACTTTTTTCTTCAGGTCGCTTATTCCTTCCGCCTCAAGCATGTGGTCATCCTGGATGTTTTTATCGTAGCCGCAGGTTTTTCTATTCGGGTTATTGCGGGCGGCCTCGCAATCGAGGTCACTATATCGCCCTGGCTTCTCATCTGCACGACGCTGTTGGCTCTGTTTTTATCTCTGGGCAAAAGACGGCATGAAATCATACTTCTTGAAAAAGGGGCTGCAAGCCATCGGCCCATCTTGGCGGAGTATTCTTCTTATCTCTTAGACCAGATGATCTCTGTGGTCACGGCTTCCACCGTGATAGCCTACTGTCTCTACACGATATCCGAGAAAACGGTGGCCAAATTCGGAACGTCTCATTTGATTTATACGGTGCCCTTCGTGCTCTACGGTGTATTCCGCTACCTTTATCTAATTCACCGCAAGTCTGAGGGGGGAACGCCGGAAATCCTTATTCTCAAAGACAAGCCCCTGCTTGTGGATATTTTTCTCTGGGTCGCTTGTGCGGTTGCCATAATTTATTTCAGGTAGGAAAGCTATGAAAAGACCTCAAGTTGTGGTTTTAAAGACAAAACCCGAATCCGTCCTTGATGACTATGAAAAACTCATGCATAAGGCCGGGTACGAAAATTATCTTTCCAGAGACATTCCGACTCTGTTGAAACTCAACCTCTCTTGGACAAAATACTTCCCCGCTTGTTCCAGTCAGCCTTGGCAGTTGGAGGGAGTTGTCCGAACCTTGCTTCGGGACGGATTTTCCACAGAGAGGCTGATTGCAGTCGAGAACAAAACCGTTGTCACGGATCCCATCAAAGGGGCGAGAAACAATAAATGGTCGGATATCCTGGAAAAACATGGCGTTTCTTTCCTTCCTTTGCCTGACGTGGAGTGGATCAAGTATGAATTTCAAAGCGAGTTGTTGAAACTCAACCGGATTTTTCCCAAGGGTATCGAAATTCCGAAGTTGTTCATAGGAAAAAATATCCTCCATCTACCTACCGTCAAAACTCACGGGCATTCTGTAACGACGGGGGCCATCAAGAACGCTTTCGGCGGGTTGTTGAAAGAAGTCAGGCACTATGCCCACAAATACATCCATGAGGTGCTGGTGGATTTGCTCCTCATGCAAAAAGAACTGCATCCAGGAATGTTTTGTGTGATGGATGGCACGGTCTGCGGCGATGGAGCAGGTCCGAGAACCATGGATCCGAAGGTGAAGAACGTGATATTGGCTGGTGGGGATTCTGTTGCCATAGATGCCATCGCGGCAAAGATTATGGGCTTCGAGCCTCTTTCCATTCCCTATATTCGAATGTGCCACGAAAGAGGATTAGGTGTGGGCGATCCCAGAGAAATCGAAATCTTAGGCGAGGATATAGCGGAGATGAATTTCCAGTTCACAGCCAAAAAAAGCTTTGTCATTTGGGGGGATCAGATGTTGAGGATAGGTTTCCTCCGGCCTTTCGAAAAAATAATGCTCCACTCCCCGCTCGTTGCCTGGGCTCCTTTTGCCAGCAATATTTACCATGATTGTCTCTGGTATCCCACTGCCGGGCGAAAAAAGATCCGGCGCTTTTTCCAATCAGATTGGGGCGCGCTTTGGAAGCGCTACTGAAGACTCACCGTTCGAGGTTTGACTGTCCTTGAGATGCAGGGGAGTAGATATTCGATCTTTTTCTCAGAAGCAGGTCGCACTGCGCGATTTTCTTGAGTGATTGATCCCTTTCCTGCAAATTCTCACTCAGGTCCCGGGATTTTCGGAAGTGATCGAGAGCTTTCCCGTACTCTCCGTGGTGCATGAGATGGCTTCCGTAGTAGAATTGAACGTTATAGTTGTCTTCGTAATTCTCGTTGTGTTTAAAAAAATCGACATAATTGGGGACGGCAGCGTGAATGTCGTGGTAATAATAGTTGGCATCAAAGCGTTTTCTCGATTGATAGCCGATTATCATAGCGAGAGCCAGAATGACGGATCCCAAGAGAAATTGCCTGCGCCGGAACACCGCTTCCGTGGTGGCACTTCTTCGCTTTGAGGGCGTCTCTGCGCGTCTTTTGACCTTTAGGAACAGTCCGTAACAGAAAGATGCAAGCAGTATGCCCCCAATGATGTCGATGATATAGTGATCCCCCGTGTAGACAATAGCGAATAGGATCAAACCCGTATACGCGAACAAAGGCAGGGCTTTCCACCGGTAGACCCTCCACACGATGAGGCTGGCGAGGACCGGGAAAGCCGTGTGAAGTGAGGGCATGGCTGCGATAGGGTTGGTGTCGAACCTAATTGTAAGATCGGGGATGATCATGTTGTAGAGCATCTCGTTGAAATGCGTTATCTTGGGAATGATTTTGAAGAGCTCCGATGCCATCCAAGGAGGAGTCGTCGGTATGAGCAGATAACTGGTGAGTCCCAAAAGGATCAAGCTTGTGAAGGATACCTTGTATGCGGAAAAATATTCCGACCTGTGCAGCCAGATGAGTAGCCCTACGAGGAGAAAGGCCACGAAGTGTGTGCCGTGAATTATGGTCAATGACTTTTCCAGCCAAGTCATGTCCGCAAGGCTGTCTCCCCGCAAAAGCGTGTTTTGAAGGACTGCTGAAGGGATCTTCCCGAAGAGGAATCTTTCCGCGTTGGCGATGTAGGTGGTGTAGACCGGCAATCTAAAGTGGCACGTCACGATATAGATGAGTCCCCGCAGAGTGTCGGCCAGGTAGAGAAAGGCTAGGAATGCCAGCCAATCCTTCAAAAAGGCCTTTGTCTTTCCCAGTGAAATCGCGACCGAGAACAAGAGGATGAGCATGATCACTTTGGGCGCCAGCATGAACACGTTAAAGATACTCAGAATATAAAACAGCAACGCTAACAGCAGAACGGTATAGGGGATCGGGTAGTTCCGGTAAGATATCCTTTTCTTGAAGTGCGAATTCAGGCGCATCGTGATTGTCTCGGTTTGCTGTCGATTGTGTCACACTCATCTGGAGACGGCAATCGCCTCCCATGATGAATTGCAGGATGATTTTTTCGGTGTATTCTCATCGCAAGGGGTGAGGTTTTGCGGGGCGCCTCCTTCACCTGAAACTGAAGACTCTGTGCATCTGGATCGAGAGACGGACATGGTGCAGATCTGCCTTTACTGCCTGCCGCAGCAAGCTTCTTGCTCGAGCCAAGCTCCCGGCTCTGTTGGATTGAGGTTGGAGCAGGAGGGGCGTACGACCAGGAAAAGCTTCCCGCAGATTTCGGATTGTGTCCAGTGTCAGGTCTTTTGTCACTACCAGCTTGACTTCCTTGGCTTTAGGTATGAATTCAGGCTGAAAAATATAATCTTCAGGTTTTGGGGACAGAGTCGTCCAATCGAAACGGACAGGCCGGTAAATCGTTCCGTTCGTTTCCACCTGAATCTTCAAACCCTCTTTCCTCAATATGCGGACCAAGGTTTCCATCTTCTGAAGGAAAGGCTCTCCTCCGGTTAGACATACCCAATCTGCGGGATACGAACTCCTGAGCCTATGGATCTTTTCCATGACGCTCTGGATGTGGTATTCCCGGCCTCCACTCCAGGCATACTTTGTGTCGCAAAAACGACATCGCAGGTTGCATCCTGTAAGTCTAATGAAGATGGTGGGTTCTCCCATCCGCAGTCCCTCACCTTGCACCGATGAGAAGATCTCAGTTATTCTCAAAGTATGTGGCTGAGGCATCATCCGATTCCCAAACGGTTACGCCTTTAATGGGGAAAATTTCTTTCAGACAGAAATAAATATGCCGTGACAGATTCTCCGCCGAAGGGCTGAAATCGTAGATTTCGTTGAGGAGTGTATGATCCGGAAGAATTTTATTCAACGCCTGCTTGATCTCGGTAAAATCGATGCCTATTCCTGTCTTATCCAGTTCGTTGACTTCGATGGAAACCTCTACCTGGAAGGTGTGCCCGTGCATTTTCTCGCACTTCCCCTTGTACTCCTTCAAGAAGTGAGCCGCCTGGAATTTGTCCCTAACTTTCAGTACCCAGCTCATAGCTTCCCCTCCTCTGTCAGCCTGTGAATAAGGGGATCTCCCCGGCCTAGTTCTTCCCACGCTCTCCTGCGCAGATGGCAGGCGGGACATTTTTCACAGGGAGCTTCCCGGCCGGCATAACAGGATATGGCGTAGGAATAGTCTGTTCCCAGAGATAATCCCAGCTTTATGATCTCCGATTTTTTCAGATCGATAAAAGGCGCATGGATCGTGAATCGATTCCGATCGAAAGCGGCTGTCGATCCCAGATTGACGGCTTTTTCCATGGCTTCTACGAACGACTTGCGCGTATCCGGGTAATCGGGGGAGTCAATGACATTGAACCCGCAGACAAGATCGCGGCAGTCCAAGGCCTCAGCCCAAGCCGCTGCCAGGGCGATAAAAATGCCGTTCCGAAAAGGGACATAGGTTGACGGCGGACGGCCCCGGATATCAGCGATATCCTCAAAATCAGGAATCGATAGAGAGCGATCCGTGAGTGAAGAGCCGCCGATGGAGCTCAAATCCACCTGCATTATTTTCTGATTGATATTCAGACGTTCGGCCAACTTTGCGGCCAGTTTGATTTCGATCCTATGACGTTGGCCGTAATCAAAGGTCAAAGCCTGGACATCCGAAAATCGATCGCGTGCCCAGTAAAGAGCTGTCGTTGAGTCGATTCCACCCGAAAAAAGTACGATTGCTTGTTTCATTGTCCTTAGGCCTAAGGTGATGATAAAAGATAGCTCGTGTTTTTTCAAGATGAGGAAACAGAGCGTAAGAATCTCCGTTTTCGTGTCGATCTGAAAGCCTTATCATAAACAAGAGCGGGATTGGGATATTTCCGTATGCGTCCTTTATTTGACGCGTTTTGAAAAATGCTAATAACCGGAGTTCAATCGTCTTTTCTCGCGAGGATACGGGAATTCAGACGAAAGTGCAGACTGCGATTGACACGAGTCCGAGTTTTTGCGATACTAGAGCCTCGTTTGTGAGATCCTCTTCCATCCTGAAGGGTGCGTCATTAAAAACTAGAGGAGATCGAATCGGATTATCGACGGAATGGAAACATGGAAAAAGACGCCAAGAACAATGCCAAGGATCAAGAAGCGGAGATCTCTTTCGCATTTCTCTCATCTTTCAAAAAAGGGGAAGACGTCACAATCAGGGACGACCTCTATGACTTTCAGTTGCTGCTCGATGCCGCAAAACTAACCCGCAGTAAAGGGATTCCCTTCCGCCTCGTTGATTCCGGAACTCTGGATTTTCTCCGGCTCGAATGGCTGGCAAGAGAAGGGACCTTTATTTACTCCAGCGACCAGTCGCCGAGAAAGATCGAAGAGCTGGAGCGTATCGGGAAATCGTGTAAAAGAGGCCGTTCTTTCCTGGCCTATTTTCAAAATGGACCGCTGGGCTCGGAGTCAGAGGATCACTCTTCCGGTTTCCAGGGAATGTTGAGGCTGGGAGACGAAGGAATATATATCTTCCTGAGCAACAGAGATGAGAAAAGGGAATGGAAGCAGCTCTTTGATTTGGCGGACCGGTGCCGGAGAGGGGGGAGCTGGCTTGTCTATTATCATCATGGAGAACTTGTGGGGGATCTGGTAGAGTTAGCCGGAAACGGGGCATGGATTCATGTTGCAGGCAGCAGTCTGATAAATGGAGAAGATCCTTCCCTGCTTTTTGAGATCATAAAATCAGCTGTCACCTCCGATGCCAACCTTGTCTTTCATGCGATCGAAGAGATGGGCTTTTATTTAGTGAATGATATCCTGAAAGCAGGCGCTTTTTTGCTCTTCCAATCTACTCTTCTGGACTACAGGTCTCCCCTGAAGCCACTGGAGGAAAAGGCTTCGGGGAAAAAGCTGGATATGAGAGCCTTCTATCTGTATGAGACATTTTTCTTTTAACGGCCTCTCCATTCTTTCAACAAGCGGTTGGAAATGAATGGATGTGTCTCCGCTTTCGTAATCGCTATCGAGAAAGCCGGAAAGAGCGGCTCGTTTTCCGTATGAATCGTATGGTGGGTGACAATTGCATTCTTCTGCCTGTAAGCATTTCTTGTCTTCATTAGCCGAGCCGGTGCGAGCCACAATATGTTTGAGTCGCATGGTGGATGGTGGTGGAGGTCTTCGACTCAAACATATTGTGGCGAGCACTCCCCCTCGTTATTGAATTTGAAGTCATCGCGCAAGCGGAAATGCATACGAAGTGAACTTTTGCGCTTCAAAAACAGCGACGAGTTGGATATAATAGCTTTTTTTTGCATACTCTATGAAACCGAGGATAGAAGAAAGGAACATGCCTGCGAAGATTGATGCACCGGAAGGCCCCCTTTCTTTTTGGCATGCAGAGGAGAGAAAATGGGACAGGAACCCGAACCGAATGACACCGTGAATGCTCTTCAAAAAATTAAGGTCACTGAAGAAGAGGCCAAGGGAATCGTACGGGAAGCCCGGGAACAGACCTCTGTCCAGATCCTGCAATCGGCCCATAAAGAGGCCGAGAAAATAAAGGCAGCCTTGATAGAGGAGGCGCGGAAAAAAGGACAGGTGCGAAGGGCTGCCATCATCCAGAAAGCAAAAACCGAGGCGGAAGAGATCGCCAGGGAAACGGAAAGGGAAAGAAAAACTCTCCGCCTGAAAACAGAAACCGCGATCGAGGAAGCAGTGGAGAAGGTCACGGAGAAGATTCGGGATTTCTTGAAAAAGGGGGCTCTTTGAGTTATGGCCGTCGCTGACATACATAAAGTGCGGATTCTTTCGCATGCCGGATTCAAGATGGAGGTTCTAGCCTCCCTGCAAGAAGAGGGCCTCATTCATATTGACAGTCTGGACATCGAGGAGATGGGCTTGTCGCGGTCTGCGGTCGATGTTTCCGACCTAGATCACAATCTCCACCGCCTCAACAGCGCTTTGAATTATCTTGCTGATTTCGAAGAGAGAAAATTCACCGAGAGGCTGTTTGCCCAAAAACCGCAGTTGGAAAAGGAGAAGAGGGATGAAGCCCTCGAGTGGGATTACCTCCCTACGATTGCATCAATCGAGAGAATTCAATCCGAAAAAAGCGACATCCTTTCCCATATCAAATTTTTAGAAAAGGAAGAGGAATTTTTGAGCCCGCTCTCCGATCTGAAAGTTCCGATCAAATCCGTGAAACCGACCCATATGACGGAAGTTTTGATCGGCTCTTTGCCTGCGTCCAGGATGGAAGACCTCGAAAACCTGGCTCGTGGGGAGGCACTGCATTACAGCATCATCAAGAAAAGCAAACGTCTCGTTCAAATTCTTCTCATTTACTTGAAAGCGGACAAGAATGAGCTCGAGGCCTCTCTTAAAGAATTCGGTTTCAGCCCTCTGTTTTTTACGGACCCTGTCCTCTCCAAGGGGGATGAGACCGATACCGTGAAGGATGTTTTGGATAAGATCTCAAAGGAAAAGACGAGAAAAGAAAAAGATTTGGTATCCCTTGATAATGAAGGCCGGAGCCTTACCGTCCATCGCGACAAGCTCATGCGGGTGCATGATGTTTTGATGAACGAAAGGGAGAAACGCCAGTCTTTGCGGTTTTTGGGGGAGACTGACAAAGCTTTCTGTCTCGATGGCTGGATTTTGGCCAAAGACGAAGAGAAGCTTTTGGCGAAACTTCAGCCTTATTCCGATTACGTCGAATGTTACTTTCGACGTCCGCTTCCTGAGGAGGATCCGCCCGTCGCTCTGCAAAATCCAAAAGCCGGGAAACCTTTTGAATTGATCACAAAGCTCTATGGGCTGCCAAAATCAGGCACAATGGATCCCACGCCTTACCTTATGCCTTTCTTTTTTATATTCGTGGGGCTGACGGTCAGTGAGGCGGGTTATGGTCTCCTGGTGACTCTGCTCAGTCTCCTTGGGCTGAAACTGGTAAAACCCAAAGGAGGATTTCGTCTGTTCCTGATTCTTCTGGCCATTCTGGGCGTGTCCAATGTCATTATCGGAACGCTGGTCGGGGGGTGGTTCGGATTCCCTATCCGCCGGCTGATGATCTTGGATCCTTTACAAAACCCTGTCTCGTTCCTTCTCCTCTCGCTTGCGTTGGGCTTCATCCAAGTCTGGTTCGGAACCTTCCTCGATATGATATCCCGCTTCAAGAATCGGGATTATCTTCAAGCCCTATTTGTTCAAGGGGGATGGCTTGTCCTATTACCTGCCCTTGTGCTTTACGGCGTGAGCAAAAATTCCTGGGCCGGAATTGTGGCACTTGCAGGTGCCTGCGGGATTGTATTTTTTGCCGCACCCAGCAGGAATCCCCTGGCGCGCTTTTTCGGCGGTCTTTACAGCCTGTATGATATTTCCCGCTACCTTGCCGATATCCTCTCCTACTCCCGGCTTTTAGCCCTGGGGCTGGCAACGAGTGTTATCGCCATGGTTGTGAATACACTCTGCCAGACCGCACTCGGGATTCCCTGGATCGGATGGCTGTTCGCCGCTCTGATTTTTGTAGGGGGGCACCTCTTTAATCTGGGGATCAGTTTTCTCGGAGGTTTTGTCCACTCCATGCGGCTGCAGTTCGTTGAGTTCTTCAGCAAGTTCTTTCAATCCGGTGGAAAGCCCTTCAAACCTTTGGAATTGGAAGGCAAATATGTCGAATTTATATAAAACACGATCAAAGTGTTTAAGTTTGGTAAACTCTGTACGTTCTGAAATTGGAGATGCATTCGGAATGAAGGAGATAAGGAGGTAGAAGAATGATTAGCGGTTTGACGTTGGCCATACTGGGGGGAGCGCTTGCGGTCGTCCTCGGGGGGATCGGATCCGCCATCGGCGTCGGTCTTGCCGGGCAGGCATCGAGCGGGGTAATGAGTGAAGACCCGGAAAAGTTCGGGAGTCTCCTGTTGCTGGTGGCCTTACCCGGCACTCAGGGCATTTACGGATTTTTGAGCGCATTTCTTGTCATCCTTAAGTTGGGAATGACAGGCGGGGCCATCGCCACTCTGAGCATGAATCAGGGCTGGCAGATGCTCATTTCCTGTCTTCCCGTCGCCTTCACGGGACTTGTATCGGGAATCCACCAGGGAAAAGTCTGTGCTTCCGGTGTCTACATGGTTGCCAAGCAACCCAAAGATCTCATGAAACCCGTCATCCTGGCGGCGCTCGTCGAGACGTATGCTGTTTTGGGACTGCTCATCACGATTCTTTTGCAAAACGGAATCAAATTCTGAGTGTCTCTCTGAACCGAAGACGATGAGCTTAGAGAACATCTTAAAGAAGATCATCGAAGACGCCCGGGCGGAGGCGGCCGCGGTTATCGAAGAGTGCAAAGCCAAGGCTGAGGAGATCCAACAAAAAGTGAGGGAGGATGCCTCGGCCCAAGCCGAATTCTTGCTCCAAGAGGAAGAAAGGAAGGGAACACTGGAGGCGAGTCGCATAGTTACTCAAGCCCGTCTTCAGAAAAGACTCGACGTTCTGGCTTCCAAAAAAGAGCTCATCGATGAGGTCTTGACCCGGGCTTTCCAGAAGAGCCGCCTGGCCGAGACTTCCATGAAGCGAAAACTCATCCTTAAAGATGGGGAGAGAGAAGAAATCTTCGATGAGAAGAAAATGATGGATGAATTGCGTCCGCAGATGGAGAAGTTCATAAGCGAGGTTCTTGGCTTATGAAAAAGCCGTCTCCTCTCGACTATGCTTTTGCCGTGGGACGCGTGCGGGCCCTTGAAAGATATTTGGTCTCTCAGGCTGTATTCAAGGAGGCTGTCGAGGAACAAGATTTTCCGAGCGCAATAAGAACGGTTTTCGATAGCGGGCGCTTCCCGGATACCCTGGTTGAAATCCGGGACAGCGAAGAATTGGATGCCTTCCTCAAACGAGAGGAGGAAAGCCTCTTGACCGAAGTAAAAGGGCTCTTTTTAGAAAAGGAGTTCTTGGATGTTTTGAAGCAGATGAACAAGCCGGACAAATCGCTCTCCTTGGCCGGAAGATTGAACTGTGCCTTCGTCATCGATTACTTCCGGCACGCGATTGACCTTGGCAATCTCAAGATCTTGTTGAGGCTGAAATATGCGGGTCATTCCAAAGACAAGCTGGCGGATCATATGATGAGCGGGGGATTTCTGGATGGTATGGTGCTGACCGGTGCTTTCGATCTTTCCTATTCTGAAATTGGGGAGAAGCTCTATGTCAGTGCTTACCGTGATCTGTGGGATGCGGCCGTTGAAATGCTGGAGGAGCGGGAGAGTTTTGTGGCCTTCGAAAGGGGCATGGAGGATTTCCTGATGAGATATGTCAAGCAAGCCCGCCGCATTGTTTTTGGCCCGGAACCTGTATTTGCGTATGCTCTTGCCAAGATGAGAGAAATAGCTCACCTCAGAATTTTAGTCGTAGGTAAGCTGAACCGGATTCCCTCGGAAATATTGAAAGAGAGATTAGGTGAAACCTATGTTTGATAGAGTTGCTGTCGTCGGCGACTGTGATCTTATCTTCCCGTTGCGGTTGATGGGGGTGCGTGTCTATTCTCCTCAAAGCGAGGAGGAGGCACGACAGGTTTTGCAATCGCTTGAAGAAGATAACATAGCTCTATGCTTTTTACACGAGAGGTTCTTCAAATCGCTGACAAAGGAGAGGGAGGCCATGGCCGGGAAATTTTGTCCGGTCATAGCCGGCTTTTCTGATTACAGGGTGGTCACCGATCATTTGGGCCGGATGATGAGAGACATGGCTGTCAAAGCCACTGGATCGGATTCATTGGTGAAGAGAAGAGGTAATGATGAAACAAGGTAAAATCATTCGTGTTGCTGGTCCTCTGGTAGTCGCTTCAGGGTGTCTTGGAGCGAAAATGTATGACATGGTCAAAATCGGCGAGCTCGGGCTGATCGGTGAAATCATAGAGCTCAGAGAAGACAAGGCTTTCATTCAAGTTTACGAGGATACCACCGGCATAGGTCCGGAAGAGCCCGTTTATCTCACTGAGAAGCCGTTGAGCGTAGAATTGGGACCGGGGCTTGTCAGTTCGATTTATGATGGGATCCAGAGACCTTTGGACATCATCCGGGCTAAAGAGGGAGACTATGTGACGCGAGGAATCGAGGTTCCTTCGTTGGACAGAGAAAAAAAATGGCCGTTCATGCCCCTTGCAAGTGAAGGTCAGGACGTGGGTGAAGGCGATTTTCTTGGTCAGGTGGAGGAGACTCCTCTGATCAGTCATAAAATCATGGTTCCTCCGGGTATTAGAGGGAAGGTTGAGAAGATCAAGGAGGGCGAATTCTCCGTCGAAGAAACAGTCGCGCAGATAAAGACGGATGCCGGGACCGTTGATGTCAAGATGTACCAGATCTGGTCGATAAGGAAGAATCGGGGAGTTCAGGAACGGCGCATGCCCGATGAGCCTCTGTCTACGGGACAGAGGGTGTTGGACACGCTCTTTCCTCTTGCCAAAGGAGGGACGGCCTGTGTTCCCGGTCCCTTCGGCAGCGGTAAAACAGTTGTGCAGCACCAGCTGGCCAAATGGTCCGATGCCCAGATTATCGTCTTTGTCGCCTGTGGGGAGAGGGGGAACGAAGTCGCTGATCTGCTGCTCAGTTTTCCCGATTTGACGGACCCGCATACAGGGAGGCCGCTCCTGGAGCGGACCATCATCATCGCCAACACCTCGAACATGCCCGTTGCCGCCAGGGAGGCCTCCATTTACACGGGCATGACGATCGCGGAGTACTTTCGTGATATGGGATACTCCGTGGCTTTGATGGCAGATTCTTCGAGCCGCTGGGCCGAAGCTCTCCGGGAGATCTCGGGCAGAATGGAAGAGATGCCCGGCGAGGAAGCTTACCCTGCCTATCTGGCCAGCCGGCTTGCCGAATTCTACGAACGTGCCGGGAAAGTTGTCTGTTTGGGTGCGGACAATCGCCTCGGGGCCTTGAGCGTGATCGGGGCCGTCTCCCCTCCGGGCGGAGACCTTTCGGATCCCGTGGTTCAGTCCACCCTGAAGGTGGTCAAGGTTTTTTGGGCGCTGGATGATCGACTGGCCAACATGCGTCATTTTCCGGCTATCAACTGGCTTCAGAGCTACTCCCTCTACACGGAGAATATCAAAAGCTACTGGGAGAAGGATGTAGCTGAGGATTTTGCCTCTCTCCGTCAAGATGCGATCCGGCTGCTCGAAGAAGAGTCGGAACTTCAGGAGATCGCCCGGCTTGTAGGCGTTGAGTCTTTATCCGCCAAGGACCGGCTCGTGCTCGAGTCGGCACGCTCGATCAGAGAAGATTTCCTCCATCAAAACGCTTTCCACCCCGTAGACACCTATACCTCGATCCGGAAACAATACCTGATGCTCCGCACGATTCTTTACTTTCACGATTCCGGACTCAATGCCCTCGATGAAGGTGTGAGCCTTGAGAGGATACTGGCGTTGAAAGTCAGGGAAAAGATATCCAAACTGAAGTTTTTGCCCGAGGAAGATCCCGGCATTCTGGAGGCGTATGTTGAAGTCGATGAAGGCTTCAAGGAATTCTTCCGAGGCAAGGAATAAGAGGCCAAGATGTACAAAGAATACTTAACCGTATCCAATATCGTCGGACCCCTGCTCATCGTCGAAAAGATAAGGGACGTCAAGTACGGAGAGTTGGTGGAAATCGCCGCGTCGGACGGATCGCTGAGAAGAGGAACCGTGCTCGATGTTTCGACGGAACAGGCGGTCGTTCAGGTTTTTGAGGGGACCGTAGGTTTGGATGTGGATAAATCGCGCGTCCGGTTCCTAGGTCGTTCGCAAGAACTCGGAGTTTCCGAAGAGATTGTCGGGCGCATTTTTGATGGTTCAGGGAAACCCAAGGATAAAGGACCTCAGCTCATTCCCGATAAGATGATCGACATCAACGGGAGTCCCATCAATCCTCAAGCGCGGGACTACCCTTCCGAGTTCATTCAGACAGGTATCTCTTCGATCGATGGGATGAATCCCTTGGTGAGGGGTCAGAAACTCCCTATTTTTTCTGGAAGCGGGCTGCCCCACCCCCGAATCGCCGCCCAGATCGCCCGTCAAGCCACTGTCCTGGCAAAAGAGGAAAAGTTCGCCGTGGTTTTCGGCGCCATGGGGATTACCTTCGAGGAAGCGAACTTTTTCATCGAGGATTTCCGGAACACGGGCGCTTTGGAACGTGCGGTGCTCTTTCTGAACCTGGCCAACGAACCGCCCATCGAGCGGCTGGCGACTCCGCGGTTGACTCTGACCTGCGCCGAGTACCTGGCTTTTGAGTTGGATATGCACGTGCTGGTCATCCTGGTGGATTATACATTTTATGCCGAGGCCTTGCGGGAAATATCAGCGGCAAGAAAGGAAATCCCGGGGAGGAGGGGCTATCCCGGCTATCTGTACACCGACCTGGCGTCAATGTACGAAAGGGCGGGCCGCATCAAAGGCAAGCCGGGTTCGATCACTTTTATTCCCATCTTGACCATGCCCGAAGATGACAAGACCCACCCCATCGCCGATCTTACCGGCTACATCACGGAAGGTCAGATCATGCTCAGCAGGGAGCTTCACAGGAAAGGGATTTATCCCCCGATCGATGTGCTCCCCAGCCTTTCAAGGCTCAAGGACAAAGGAATCGGCCAGAACAAGACACGAGAAGACCATGCCGATGTCCTCAATCAACTTTTTGCCTGCTACGCCCGGGGAAAGGAAGCCAGGGAGCTGGCCCTGATTCTGGGGGAAGCCGCTCTCTCCGACATCGACAAAATCTACCTTAAATTTGCCGATCAGTATGAGGAAGAATTCGTCAAACAGGGGGAGTTCGTTTCTCGCGGCATCATCGAGACCCTGGATCTGGGGTGGCATCTGTTGAGGACTATTCCCAAGGCGGAGCTCAAGAGAATTCGTCCCGAATATATCGAAAAGTACTATCTCGAGGAAAAATGAGATTAGCCGTCAATCCCAACCGAATGGAATTGCTCCGGCTGCGCAAGCGGCTCGTGCTGGCTGAGAGGGGACACAAGCTGCTCAAAGATAAACTTGAAGAGATCATGCGCCAGTTTCTGGAGATCATGCGCCAGCTCTACGATATCCAGGAAAATCTGGGGAGAAAAATGGACAAAGTATTTCTCTCTTTTGCTCTCGTCAGAAGCCGCAGTTCTCAGGACGAGCTGAAAGAGTTCCTTCCTGAGGGCGACCTGGTCGTGGAGCCCGTTAAAGAAAGAATCCTCAACATCACTCTGCCCCGGTTTGCCGTTCGGAAGTTGGAGGTGTCCGATTACGATCTGCTCAACACTGAAAGCGAGTTGGATATCGGGCTGAAGAAGATGCAGGAAGTGCTCGAAGATTTGATGGAAATGGCCCGGCTTTGGAAAGCGGTGGAACTCCTGGCGAACGAGATCGAAGTCACCCGGCGCAGAGTCAATGCCCTGGAGCATATCCTCATTCCCAACATCAAAGAAACCATCAAGTATATATCCAGCCGCCTCGAGGAAATGGAGAGGTCCTACCAGGTCCAGTTGATGCGGGTCAAAGAGATCGTCCGCAGCCATTGATTCAATCGTAAAGCAGGTACTTGCGGCGTAAAGCCAAAAAGGACTGTTCCTCTTCTTCGATTGTTTTCATCATATCATCAAAACCGATATTTCCCCTGAGGAATTTTTCCAGGATATTGTCACCGACCAGACGGTTGAGGCTGTCGGCCTGGAGGGACAGATTTTCGGGATGATTTTCCTTCAGAGCTTTGATGACTGCCAGGGTGAAGCGGATCGACAGAAACTTTTTTTTATCGGTAATACGGATGCGTATGCCTTTGCATTCCCTGTTTTCGTAAGGAGGCTGGAGTATTTTCCCGGGAAGGGACCGGGGAGTATAAGCCAGCATTTTAAGCTGGATGCCGAAGGCTGCGGCATCGCCTAAGGAATCTACAAGGCGTTCCGTGTCGAGCCAGGGCGCACCGATTTGAAGAAACGGCTGCGCTGTCCCCAAGCCCTGGTTGAGAATGATTCCTCCGAGCAAGCCTGTTCCGGGAAAGGCGACAGCCGTATCCGGGTGAGGGATGTTGGGAGATGTCGGGATCCAGGTCAGGCCGGTGTCGTCCCAGTAATAACTCCTTTTCCAATTGTCCATCGACAGGACATGGAGGTTCAGGCCTTTGGGAACCCAGCCTTCGCCCTTCATCATCAGGGCCAACTCTCCCGGAGTCAGCCCGTAGCGGATGGGGATAGGAATCGAACCGATGAAGGACCGGAACCGCTCCTTCAATAGAGGGCCTTCGACAACAATGCCGCCGAGAGGGTTGGGCCGATCCAAAACATAGACGGTTTTTTCGGCTTCCGAAGCCGCTTCCAGAACATATTTCAGAGTCGTAATATAGGTGTAAAAGCGGGTCCCTACGTCCTGGATATCGTAGACAAAAGCATCGATATTCTGCATGTGTTCCGGAGCGGGCTTTTTGGTATCGCCGTAAAGGCTGAAAACCGGAATGTCCCTGACAGTGCCGTCGGCAATGGAAGAACCTCCTTCTTCCTGGCCCGTAAAACCATGCTCCGGAGTAAAGACGGCCCTGACATCGATCCCCCTCTTGAGGAACGCCTCCAGCAAAGAGGTTCCGTCGGCAAGGACGGAAGTGTGATTGATCACCAGACCCAGCCTGCAGCCGCCTAGGTGTGCGGGAAACTGGGCGAGGGCTCTCTCATTCCCCAAACGGATCGCGCTGCCGGGCTGGACGGGAGCCCTTTCGGGCCAAAGGAGATGCAGGGACGAAAATAAGAGAAGAGAGAGGCAGAGATAGAGAGATGCAGGCCTCCATCCTGCCTGTTTGCGGTTCTCAAATTGTTGCGCCATTCCCTTCGGGAGTCTCATTGCCGGATGAGACCTCAGCCGTACTGCTGTTTGTCATCGATGATGTCCCCCTCTTGCCAGTCCTTGATCCATCGGGAGACAAAGAATATCTTCATTTTCCCTTGGGCGGTCGAGGTGATGACTCGCCGGATTCCGGCATTTATGATCATCTTCTTGCAGATGAAACAGGGAAGGGCATCGATAGGTTCTCCTGTTTGGTAGACGCTGCCGTAGATGTACATGTCTCCACCCAGGAGGCTCACTCCCGCTCTTGCGGCGTTGATGATAGCGTTTTGCTCGGCGTGGACGCTACGGCAGAGTTCGTATCTCTGTCCGTGAGGGATCTTCAGCTTATCCCTCAGGCAGGAACCGTGCTCCAAGCTGTCCTTGGTTTTGCGGGGAGCACCGACATATCCGGTGGAAATGATCTGGTCATCCCGGATGATGATGGCTCCTATCAACCTCCGGAAACAGGTGCTTCTCTGGGCGACTTCCTTAGCTATTCCCAGATAATATTCGTGCTTGGAAATCCTTTTGTCGCTCATAGAAATTTCTCCAGTTTTCGATGGAATGCATCCAGCGTGCCGTCGTTCGTGACCAGGAAATCCGCCATTTCCATGCAGCGTTCCAGCTGCTGCCCTGTGTCCGGACCTGTCATTTCCACTTTTTCCTTGGCGATAAATTCTTGCAGGGACCGGGCGGATTCATCCCTCCCTCTTCGAGTAACGCGCTCATATCTTATTTCCGGAGGCGCATCTACTGCCAAAAGAAGAAAATCGTTCCTGCGCTGGAGATAGGAGACTTCGTCAGGGTTGCGGATACTGTCGATGACCGTCTTTCCTTTAACCATTTCCATCGCTCGTCTGGCCAGAATATCCGCTCCATATTTTATTCGCAAACGGTTTCCCATCTCGATCAGGTTGTTGCGCGTGCTTTCGAGGCCCTGGTTTTTCAATTCGTCCCGAATCAAGTCCGAGAGTGAATGATAGGCGAAACCATGCCGCACAAAAAAATCGGCCGCTTCGCCTTTTCCGGCTCCGTTCGTACCTGTGAGACCGATGATGTTCGCCTCTTTTTTCATTTTTTCAGAAATTCAGGAATGGATTCGCTCAGGATGTTCTTTGTTCTATTGAATAATTTTTCTTTCCGTCCCATCTTATCCCGCAAGGTCTTCGTCAGCTTTTTTCTTCTCCTTTTCTCTGCTCTTCCCGACCATCAGAGTTATGAGTATGCTCAGGCCGTAGAGCGCCATCATGGGGACGGCGATAATGCTTTGAGTGACCATATCCGGAGTCGGGGTGATGATGGCGGCGATGATAAAGATAACGAGAACGGCGTACTTGAAGTACTTGATCATCATTCTGGCCGTGATGAGGCCGATCCTGGCGAGGAAAAAGGCAAGGGTTGGAAGTTCGAAGACCAGGGCGATTCCGAGGATAACCCGGAGGGCCAGGCTGAAGTACTGATCTACGGTGATGACCGGATCGAAGTCGGCGCCGAGGCCCAGGAAGAAATTACAGGCGAAGGGGAAGACGACGAAGTAGGCAAAGACAGCTCCGGCCATGAAAAAGAATGACGTAAAAAACACGAACGGAATCACATGCTTTTTTTCCCGCTGGTACAATCCCGGAGCGATGAACATCCACAACTGGAAAAAAATGAAAGGAATAGTGGCCAGGATTGCCGCCAAAAATGAGACTTTGATGTAAAGCATAAAAGGCGCGGTCAGGGAGGTGAAGGCCAATTTTTTGCCTTCCGGTAGAAATTGTGTGACCGGGTGCGCAATGATTCGGTAGAGAGATTTGCTGAAGAACCAGGCGGGGATTACGGCTACGATCACGACCAGAAAGGTGTAGAAGAGCCGTTTTCGGAGCTCGTCGAGGTGTTCGAGGAAGGTCATTCCGTTAGGCGATTTCTTTTCCTTCCTCATTCTTGTCAGAATCCTTATAAATATCTTCTGTAAAGCTCGGGTTGACGGTCTCTTTGATTCCTTTGATATCCTTATCGATTTCTTGTTTGATCTCTTTGAACTCCTCGGCTTGGATCTCTTCTTCGATGCGTTCTTTGATTTCGTCCGATGTCTTTCGGAACTCTCTGAGAGCGCGGCCTAAGGATTTGCCTACTTCCGGGAGTTTTCTAGGGCCGAAAATGAGCAAAGCGATGGTGAAGATAACGAGGAGTTCCGGAAAACCGATATTTCCAAACATCATTCTTCAACTTTCGAGGATGGGACTCAAATATAGCCTGTCTCCTTAGATAAGTCAACCGAAACCTGTCGTGGCCGCTTGCCGGATTGAGTGATCAACCTTGAAAGGAAGTATACCTTGCTGTATAAACATATATCTACCCGGAATCCCGCGGATACCAGCCGCAGAAGCGGCTCCGTTTTTGCATATAAAATTGCATTTATGAGGAGAAGATCAATGAAAAAAGTCTCTTTTGTTGCTTTTATTTGGCTTCTTTGTTCACTGTTGATTTTCGTTCAGGCTAAAGATCTTGATCAAAACATTCGAAAAGGCCTGGACTCTATCGATCCGATGGCTGCCTATAATTATGTTAAAAAAATGTGTGCACCGGAGTACGCAGGTAGGCATACCGGCCATGACGGCTACACAAAAGCCGCAAAATGGGCTGCTCAAAAATTTAAGGAGTGGGGATTGAAGACCATAAGTGAAAAAGACGGATATTTGCAGCCGTTTCCTGCTCCGTACGTGGTGGTCCGGAAGGCAGAAATGACGTTTTATATTCATGAGGACCAGAAGGAGCAGGAAATAAAACTTGAGGTTGGGAAAGATTTTCTGCCTCTTCTCTATTCGGACAGCGGCAGCTCTGCGGCAGAAGTGGTTTTTGCGGGATGGGGAGTTTCGGCTCCGGACTTGGGCTATGATGATTATGCGGATCTTGATGTCCGGGGAAAGTTCGTTTTGTGTTTTCGAGGAGTTCCCGACCGCTCAGAAAAGGGTTTTCAAAAACACGATGAGCACCGTCTTCGAATGAAAACGGCAAAAGGGAAAGGAGCCTTGGGTCTTTTTTACATTTACGAGGAACCCATCGCCAATCCCAATGGGGACTGGATCGAAGGCTTTACGCCGGCTGTAATCAGTGAAGAGGCAGCGGATATCCTATTCAAAGAAAAAAATATCAAAGTTGTTGATTTGAAGGCAGACCTGAAAAAATATAAAAGACCGATCTCCTTTTCGTTGCCATCGAGAGCCAAATTTGTTGTGGAATCGCAAAATTATCCGAATGGAGTGGGCTATAACGTTGTCGGCTTTGTGAAAGGATCTGATCCACAATTGAGAAGAGAATGTTTTGTCATTGGAGCTCATTTCGATCATTGCGGCCAGCATGCAGGGCTGCTGTTCAATGGAGCGGATGACAATGCCAGCGGCAGTGCCGTTGTCATGGAAATGGCCAAAGCCTTTTCCAAATTAAAAAGAAAACCAAAGCGATCTGTGGTCTTTGCCCTTTTTGGAGGAGAGGAAATGGGATTGAAGGGCTCCTGTCATTTTGCCGACCACGTCCCGAAGCCGTTTGAAAAAGTCGATGCCATGTTTAATTTTGATATGGTTGCTGAAGGCGATGGTGTGAGCTGTCATTACAGTGGGCAACCTGCCGAATTTCAGCAAACAATAAAAGAGGCAAATGAGAATATGGGCGTAATGAAAGCATCCCAGGTCTATAGTGAACCGGTCGAAGGGAGTGATCACGCCCCCTTTTACAAGAAAAAAATTCCCGCAGCCTCATTTTATTCCACCGGTCCCCATCTGTTTTACCACCAGACAGGAGATACGATTTACCGGATTAATCCGGATATTATGGCAGATATTGCAAAATTGGCTTTTTTGAGTGCCTTCGAGTGGGCAGATAGGTGAAGCTGACTGAATAAAATCGCACTCTATATAAGGCACAGGGAGAACCTCAAAAAAATTCATACCGGCTCATTCCGGTTGCGCACTGTAAGATTGACTGAAAAAGACCTAAATATTCAATGGCCTAGAACGCGATGCCTTTACATAGAACACAAGCTCTGCTAATATAAATTTTCTGTGTGACCTTATGACAAAACGGATCATTCTCTTTTTTATAGCGTTTTCTTTGATACTTCCCCTTGCCTGGGAAGACGACGTCTGGAATCAATCTCTCCAAAAGATAGAGTCCATCGTTTCTCTTATCGAACAGAATTATTACCAAGAAGTGGACCGTGAGGAGCTGACTCATTCTACAATCAGGGGAATGCTGCAGACCCTCGATCCCCATTCTTATTTCTTGAATCCTAAGAATTTGACGACACTCCGTGAGGAGTATAAGGGGAAATATTTCGGATTGGGGCTCATGATTCAGAAACAGGAAGACCGTTTGGTCGTTGTAACGCCTTTGGAAGGCACCCCCGCCTACAGATTGGGAATCCAGGCGGGAGACATCATTTCCCACATCGAAGGGGAGAGCACGAAGCCCATTTCGAGTTTCGATGCCATGCAGAAATTGAGAGGCCCCGAAGGAACGGATGTCGCTATCACGATCGTTCGGGAGGGCTTGGATGAACCGCTGGAGTTTACCATCACTCGGGCGGAAATCCCGCTTTACAGTGTGCCTTATGCATTCATTCTCAAGGAGGGCATCGGCTACATCTACATCCGGAATTTTGCTGAAACGACTACCGAGGAATTCCGGGAAAAGATGAAAATTCTGAAAGCCCAGGGAATGGACAAGCTCCTACTGGATCTGAGATGGGACGGGGGCGGCACTTTCCCTCAATCCATCGAGCTCTCCGACGAATTTTTGCCCAAAGGGGCTCTGGTCGTTTCCATCAAAGGTAGAAAAAGTTATTACAACAGAAAGTTCTACGCTCTTCATGACGATCAGTACGAGGAGATCCCTCTCATCATTCTGATCAACAATGCCACTGCCAGCGCTCCCGAGATTGTGAGCGGTGCGGTGATGGACAATGACCGGGGTTTGATCGTCGGAGATGATTCTTTCGGGAAGGGGCTTGTCCAAACTCTTTTTCCCCTGGCATCCGATGCTGCCATCGCCTTGACTACGGCCAAATATTTTACACCATCCGGCCGGTCCATACAGCGCGACTACAGCGAAGTCGACGATTATTATTTTGCTCGCGAGGCTCCGAACGAGGAGTCTCGAGAGGTTCGTTATACAGTCAACGGCAGGAAAGTCCTGGGGCAGGGAGGGATCACTCCTGACTATAAGGTGGAATTTACCTATGCGTTGTTAACGGTGAGGCTTTTGAGCAAAGGCGCATTTTTTGAATATGCGAAAAAATTCACTGCCCGGAAAACGCCTCTTTCTAAAAAGTTCATTTTTCCGGTTGAGAATGGGGAACACGCGCAAGAATCGAATCTGACCGCGTTGGATAAAAATTTTACGGCCGCCCCGGCAGTCCTGGACGATTTCAAAAGCTTCATCCGGGGTATCGACATTCCCTTCGATGAAGCTGAGTTTGATGAAGCGAAGGATCAGCTCAAGCGGGAGATCGAGCGGGAGATATTCACTTTTATCTGGGGTATCGAAGAGGGTACGAAAGTTTTCCGGCAGAGTGATCCCGTTGTGCGGAGAGCCATCGAGCTTTTTCCGGAAGCTCTAGCGCTGCTTCAAAAAGGCCTGAAGTAAGCCTTCCTCCTTATCCAAGAACCAATGAAATCAGCCTCCCTGGCACCCCTTAGATTTCCTGTTTATGCCGGGCTCCATCGATAAGGGAATGTCCCCTCGGGGTATTAGAAGTTTGTTTCCCATATTATAATTGTTATAATATCCGAGAAATCCGATTCCCAACGGAGAAAGGAGGAAGGATGAAGATTGCTGTTGCCTCAGATCATGCGGGCTTTGAATTGAAATCGGGAATCCTCGAGTTTCTTTCCGAGAAGAAAATTCGATTTAGAGACTTTGGCTGCCATTCCAAAGAGAGGGTGGATTATGTGGATTTCGCTGTTATGGCCATGGAAGGATTGGTTTCCGGAGAGTTTGAAAAGGCCATTCTTGTCTGCGGAACCGGTTTAGGAATGGCGATCGTCGCCAATAAATTCCCCGGTGTCCGGGCCACATCCTGTTGTGATGAGTACACGGCTGAGATGAGCCGCAGTCATAATGATTCTAACTGCTTAACCCTGGGGGGAAGAATTCTCCCTCTGGACGAGGCTCTTCACATAGTCGAGATATGGCTCGAGACCGAGTTTGAGGAGGGAAGACATCAAGAGCGGCTTGATAAAATCCGAGCTGTCGAACGACAAAACTTTAAGCTGGAGGTTTAGGAGCAAAACAATGTCCTCGTTTTTAGAAAAAACCCGGGATTTATCCCACAAAGTCATTCAGAACAACAACTGGAGGCAGAAGAATTCTTTTAACCTCATCCCCTCCGAGTCAACGCCGTCTCTGCTGGTGAAAATGTGCGAGATGTCCGATCCGGCGGGGCGCTATGCGGAACACAGGACCATGAAAGGGAATGAGGTTTACTTCTACCAAGGCATCGGCTTCATAAGAGAGGTCGAGGAGGAAGCACGGCGTGAGATGGCCCAATATTTCGGCTGCGAAGAAGTTGAACTGAGAACGATCAGCGGCCAGATGGCTAATGAGGTCGTTTTCAAAGGTATGGTTCGTTTTCTCAACCGGGACCGTGCCGAGAGCCAGCCTATGCGCAAGATGCGACTGGTCATGAACAACGATTTGACAAAAGGCGGGCATCTCAGCTCTCAGCCCATGGGTGCGTTGTTCAACTATGTGGCCGAAAATCCGGATACAGGAAAGGACAATGTCATCAACTTTCCCGTCCTGAAGGAAAACCCCTACAAGCTCGATTTAGAGAAATTGGCGAAAATCTTAGATAAGGAGAAACCGGAGCTAATGGTCTTCGGAAAAAGCATGTTCCTCTATCCCGAGCCGATCGCCTATGTTTTCGATTTGGTTAAGGATTGGGACACGCGGCCGGTCATCATGTACGATATGGCCCATGTATTGGGTCTTTACGGTGCGTTCCAGATGCCGCTCAAGGAAGGGGCCGACGTCGTGACAGGCAGTACGCATAAGACGTTCTTCGGTCCTCAGAGAGGATTGATCGCAGGGAATTTTCCTAAAGGAAGCCCGTTGAGGAAACTTTGGCTCGATATTGTGAGCAGGGCCTTTCCGGGATCCACGAGCAACCACCACCTCGGCACGCTACTCGGCTTGTTGATGGCAGCCTACGAAATGAATGAATTTCGAGACACATACCAAGGTCAGGTACGGAGCAATGCCAAGGCATTTGCGCGAGCTCTCAAAGACAGAGGCGTTTCTGTCGAGGGCAATGAGGCGGAAGGCTTTACGGAAACGCACCAGGTTCTCATCCGAGTTAAGGAGTACGGTAACGGGGTGGAGATCGCGCAGCGTCTTGAGGAGAATAATTTGATCACGAATTACCAAGCCCTTCCGGATGATGAGACCTTTCTGGATCCGAGCGGTATACGGATGGGAGTTCAGGAAATGACGCGATTCGGGATGAAGGAAGACGATTTCGGCGCTCTGTCCGAATACATTGCCGATGTTGTGGTCAAAAACAAGACGGTGAAAGAGGAAGTGATTCAATATCGACAAGGTTTTTTAGAGATGAAATATTGTCTCCCCGCCGAACAGGCTGTTCCTCTGGCTGCACAAATATTGACCAGTGTATCACCGAACGCCCTTTTCACAGAGCTGTTCGTTCGGAATTTAGAGAAATATCTCTAGACGCGCGGCTAAGGATGTGGCTGTGCCGATGCGGTGAGATCGGCTCGCCGGAGGTAAAAACTGCCGAGGATAGGAAGTAAGTTCTTTTAAATTGAAGTGTCGGCAGTTTTTATGAATAATTCAGATTGAAGAGGTTAGTGAGATGAAGATATTAGTCATAGGATCCGGAGGGAGGGAGCATGCGCTTTGCTGGAAGATCGCCCAGAGCCCTCGAGTCAAAAAGGTCTATTGTGCACCCGGCAATGCAGGCACGGCGGATGCCGCAGAGAATGTCGCCATCGAAGCTTCGGATGTAAAAGGCCTGGCCGATTTTGCCAAGCATAAAACAATAGACTTGACCGTTGTCGGGCCTGAGCTGCCCTTGACACTGGGAATCGTCGATGTGTTTGAGGAGGTGGGGCTGAAGATTTTCGGCCCCAATCAAGCTGCAGCCGAGCTCGAAGGGAGCAAAGTCTTTGCCAAACAGTTTATGGATCGCCATAAGATTCCCACGGCAAAATTCAGGATTGCGGATTCTTCGGATCAAGCCAAAAGGATCCTTCAATCAGAGGCCATCTCTTTTCCTCTCGTCGTCAAAGCCAATGGGTTGGCTGCCGGGAAGGGAGTTATCGTCTGCAACACCCTTAAAAAGGCGGAGCTGGCAGTGGATACGATCATGGTCGAGAAGAAGTTCGGAGAGAGTGGGAATAAAGTTGTCATCGAGGAATATTTGAGAGGAAAAGAAGTCTCCTTTATCGTTATCTCCGACGGCGTTAAAGTGCTCCCTTTTGTCACCACAATGGACCATAAGGCCGTATTTGACGGGGATAAAGGGCCGAATACAGGAGGTATGGGCGCAATTTCGCCTTCCCCTTATGTAAGTCAAGAGCTCTTTGAATCGACGATGAAACATATTATTTTCCCCACCATCACCCGGATGCTCGAGGAAGAGCGGAAATACAAAGGCGTTTTGTATGTGGGGTTGATGCTGACTGAAAACGGCCCCAGGGTGCTGGAATACAACTGCCGGTTCGGAGACCCGGAGACGCAGCCCCAAATGCTGAGGTTAAGGGGTGATCTGGTCGAAGTCCTCTTGGCCGCTATCGAAGGAAACGTTCTCGAAAAGGAAGTTGAGTGGAGCCGTAAGCCTTCCGCATGTGTCGTTCTCGCTTCAGGAGGGTATCCGGCGAACTATGAAAAAGGAAAGTTGATCGAGGGCTTGGAGGAAGCACAGAAAATGGAGGGAGTCACCCTGTTCCATGCGGGAACCAAGCTCAAGGATAGCAAGTATTACACGGATGGGGGAAGAATCTTAGGTGTCTGTGCTTCTGAAGATTCGCTTGCCGATACTATGAAAAAGATCTATGAGGCCACCGGAAAAATCGGATTTGAAGCCATGCATTTTCGCCGGGACATCGGAGCCATGAAGGGAGATGAATGATGAAAGTCGCTGTATTTATAGGAAGCGAATCGGATTTCAAGGTGGTCGAGGCAGCTTTATCCACACTCAAAGAGTTTGACGTGCCCTTCACGCTGGAAGTAACCTCGGCTCACAGATCCCCGGACAGGACCGTTCACCTGGTCAAATCGTTCGAAGAGAAAGGCGCCCTGGTTTTCATAGCGGTTGCAGGAAAGGCCGCGCACCTTGCGGGAGTTGTGGCCTCCCATACAGGGCAGCCCGTGATTGCCGTCCCGGTTGCGAGTTCGACTCTGAGCGGTTTCGATGCTCTGCTCTCTTCCGTTCAGATGCCGAAAGGAGTTCCGGTGGCTTGCATGGGCCTGGGAGAGTCCGGGGCGATCAATGCGGCTCTTCTCGCCGTGCAGATTTTGAGCCTGAAGGATTCCTCCTTAAGGGATAAATTTTGTGCTTACAAACAAAATATGGCGGCCATGGTCGAGGAAAGCTCGCGTATTATCAAAGAAAAACTATGACCTCTTTTTCCATCCAAAGCTTTGGCTGCCGGGTCAACCAGGCTGAAACCTTCGCCTGGGTGAATGAGTTTCAGAAATACGGACTTCGCTTCAAAACGGATCATAAAAACAGCGATATCATCCTGGTCAATACCTGTACGGTTACCCATCGCGCCGACAGGGATGTCCGGGGATTCCTCCGCAAAATCCTGAGGACGAATCCCGATGCCCGCCTGGTCCTCACCGGCTGTTCAACGGAGAGGATCAAGGAGGAATGGGAACGCTTCCCCCAGGTGTGGAAGATCGTCTCCAACCGGGAAAAGGAGAACATCCGTAAGAACCTCTTCCCGAATTTAAAGCTTCGAACAAAGACTCCGGAAAGACACTTCCGCTCCCGCGCCCTGATAAAAATTCAGGAAGGGTGCGATCTGGCCTGCCGGTTCTGTATCGTGCCGAGTGTGAGAGGCAAAAGCACGAGCCGGACCAGGCAAAACACGATCCGTCAAGTTCGGGAATGCGTTTCTCAGGGATATAACGAGATTGTGCTCACCGGAGTTCACCTGTGTCTCTATGGCCTGGACCTCGAACCCAAATGTTCTCTTCTCGATCTTCTCGAAGATTTGGAAGATGTGCCCGGTCTGAAGAGAATCAGGTTGAGTTCATTGGACCCGAGATTCTTGAATGAGGCGCTGCGAGTTCACCTCACTTCCAGTGCAAAGATCTGCCCTCATTTTCACTTCTCACTCCAGAGCGGAACAGATGGCATTCTTCGTTCCATGGGGAGGCGGATTTCCGTTGACGAATACAGGAATGTTCTGGGCTTTTTTCGCGACAGGTCGCCGCTGGCCTCTCTCGGCGCAGATATTTTGGTTGGATTCCCCGGCGAATCCGATGGAGACTTTGAAAACACGCAGGCATTTCTTAAAGACTCTCCTTTGACATATTTCCATGTGTTTGTTTATTCTCCGCGTCCGGGTACCCCCGCGTCCGATTGGACGCAGGTCGGCGAAAAAGTCAAAACTGGAAGAGCCTTCCTGTTGAGAGAGCTCTCCCGGAGGAAGAACTTGGATTTCCGTCGGCTCTTCACCGGGAAGGAGTGTGACGCCGTTGTCATAAACAAGGATAAGCAGAAGGCGACCGCACTCACTTCAAATTATATAAAAGTTGAGCTCCCCTCGGCTCATTCGGCCGAGAGGGAAACCGTCGTCGTCAAGATAAACCGCGTAACGCGTGAAAAGACGTATGGGGAAATAGTGCAGGATTCGGTTTAATCCGATGGCGCACATCAAAGTTCTTCCGGATGAGGTCTCGCAGAAGATTGCTGCGGGCGAGGTCATTGAAAGGCCGTTTTCGGTTGTCAAAGAATTGGTCGAGAACGCCCTCGATGCCCATGCCGCCGATATCAAAGTCGAGCTCAAAGAGGGAGGAAAATCCCTGATAAAGGTGACCGACAACGGAGTCGGGATGAGCCGCGAGGATGCTTTGATCTGCTTCGAGCGGCACAGCACGAGCAAAATTACGGGTGAAAACGACCTCGATCGGATATCCACGCTCGGCTTTCGCGGAGAAGCGCTTCCCAGTATTTCTTCAGTCTCCCGGGTTGCTTTGAAGACCTTTGAAAATGGGGATGTGACAGGAACGATGATCGAGCGTGAAGGAGAAGTTCTGCTTCAAGTTTCGGATGCGGCCTTTCCCGTAGGAACGAGTGTCGAGGTGCGGGATTTATTTTTCAATTTGCCGGCCAGAAGGAAATTCCTTAAATCCGATCGCTCCGAATTGAGCCAGATCGCCACTCATTTGATCCATCTCTCGCTGGCTTATGCCGGTGTCGGTTTTTCGTTGAGTCATGGAAAACGGCGCATATTCCATTATCCTGCCGTATCCAGCCTGAAGGAGAGACTTTATCAGGTTTTCGGAAAACACCTGTTGGGCGCTCTTGTCGAAGTCGGGTACGAAGAGGGTTCACGAAAAATCTCCGGTTTTTCCAGCCGCCCTCCTTCCGGACGAAGGGATAGAACCCGGCAGCTCTTCTATGTCAACGGACGCTTTGTCAAAGACAAGGTCTGTCAGGCGGCTTTGATACAAGCTTACAAGGGTCTTCTGGAAAGGGAGCACTTCCCGGAAGCTTTTTTATTTTTGGATATCCCTTTGGATGAAGTGGATGTGAATGTCCATCCCGCAAAGACGGAAGTGAGGTTTCATGATTCGAGTGCTGTTTTTCGTCTCGTACACAGGGGTGTCGAGGCGGCTGTCCTGAGAGAGATGGGCCTTAAAGAAGTCTACCCTATTCCGGCAGGAGAAAAACCGGGTCCGGAAGTTCGAGAATCCGTCTCCTTTCCTGCAATGAAGGAGCGGTCGCACGAAAAAGGACCGCCTGGTTTTCTCTTTCCCCGAATCGAGAAAGAACCGGAAGGCCAAACAAAAATTCTGGGACAGTATTTGGATCTCTATATCATCGCCGCTGATGAGGACGGGCTCTTCATCATTGACCAGCACAACGCTCATGAGAGGGTTCTGTTCGAAAAATATGAAGAGCTTGACCGGAAAAAGAGCTGGCCCGGGAAAATGACGCTTCTGCCGGAGCTGTTCGAGCTTTCATCCTCCCAAATCTTGAGTTTGGAAAACAATCAAGCCTTGATCGAAGAGACGGGCTTCCGTGCAGAGTTTATGGGTGGCCGGACTTACTCGCTTAAAGAGTACCCCGATATCTTCGAGGAGAAAGCAGCCAGGGAGGTCTTTCTTTCCCTCCTGGATGAATTGAGCCAAGAGAAAATCAAAGACAGGAAAAAGAAACTGTTGGCGACAATGGCCTGCAAGACGGCTGTAAAAGCCGGACAACCGCTTTCTACGGAGAAAATGGCCTACCTGGTCGATGAGCTTTTTAAGACGTCGAATCCCTCTCTTTGTCCTCACGGAAGGCCTATCACTCTGCGGATCGGAAGGAGGACGATAGCCAAGGAGCTCAAACGTGCCCCTGATGCATGATCGAGTTTGCTTTCCGGACCGCTCTGCTGTAATATGAGGATTTCGCGGGGAGTAGCGCAGCCCGGTTAGCGCGCCTGCCTTGGGAGCAGGAGGTCGTCGGTTCAAATCCGGCCTCCCCGATAGCGCGGACTGCATGATTTCCGAGCGCGCCTGTAGCTCAGTTTGGATAGAGCAGCTGCCTTCTAAGCAGCGGGTCGGGAGTTCGAGTCTCTCCAGGCGCGCCAGATTCTTTTCTCTAATCCGGAAAGGTATTCTCCAGACGACTAAATATTGAAAGACTTAGAAGTCCGACAAAGGTCGGAGGAATTGAGAGTTGAATCCTGGGATGAAATTAAAGGAATATCAAAACGCGATCATCTCTGACCGGATTCCTTCCGAAATCGAAGAAATCCAAGGGAGGGAACTGGACCGCGGCGGCTATTCGATCGTCCCGGGCGGCCCGTACCGGCCGGATGCGACAGCCTGGGCGGTTATTGCCTTGGAGGCGTCCGGTGTCACGAATGACCGTTTGACGAAGGCGCGGGAAAGACTCGCCGGTTCACAGCGAAGCGACGGCCGCGTCGTCTTTTCCTCCCGTCTCGGGGCGGCCTATTGGGCGACTCCCCTGGCCGTTTTGGCCTGGGCCAATGATCCGCAGTTCCAGAACATCAAACAGAAATCCGCCGACTTTCTTCTGGCTACAGGCGGACACCATGAGGCCATGACCCGCGATCCGATATTCGGGCATGATCCGACCTTGCGGGGGTGGCCCTGGATCGAAGGGACTCATTCCTGGATCGAGCCTACGTCCGTGACGGTCCTGGCTTTGAGAGCATGCGGCCGGAAGCACGAGCGAATGGATGAGGCCGTTTCCATGATTTTGGACAGACAACTTGCTTCCGGAGGATGGAATTATGGGAACACCACGGTCTTTGGTACCGAACTGTGGCCCATTCCTGAGTGCACGGGGCTTGCGCTGAACGCTATGTCGGGACTTGTTCCAAAGGATCGGATCCTCCGCAGCCTTGGGTACATGGAGAGTGCGTCAACGGGCACCCGAACACCCCTGGCTCTTTCCTGGGGGATTCTGGGTCTGGGTTCATGGGCCGAACGCCCGGAAGGTGCCAATGAATGGATTGAGGAATCCCTGGCTCTTCAAAACCGGTACGGCAGCTATGATACCACGCTTTTGGCTCAACTCGTCGTTGCGTATCACGCATCGGCGGGTCTCCTGAGCTTATTCCGTGAGCGGGAGTCCGGAGGATGAAATTGATGTCGGTATCATCCGTTCCGGAGTGCAGCCGCCGTGCCTTTTTAAAATCTTTGGCCCTCGGAGGCGTTGGGGTTTTATCGTCTTTCCCGGTTTCCTGCCGGAATCGCTCTGTGCTTTCTGAAGAGTCGACGTTCATTGCCAGAGCTTCGGACTACGACGCTCCACTCAGCGATGTGCTCTTCCGGGGTTTGAAGGAGATCGGCGTCGGGGAAAAGGAAATCAAGGGGAAAAGAATTCTCTTGAAACCCAATCTCGTAGAGCCGCATATAGGGAGTGCGCACATCAACACCCATCCCGCAGTTGTCCGGGCCCTGAATGAAGTCTTATTGCGATTGGGAGCGTCTTCCGTAGTTGTCGGCGAAGGGGCGGGTCATCAAAGGGATTTTTACAGAATGTTGGAGGAATCGGGTTATGCCGATATGCTTGTCGACGAACACATTCCCTTTGTGGACTTGAACAATGCCGGAGTCGGCGCAGTGCAAAACCAAGGCCGCCGCACCCGATTGGGTGCTTTCCTGATTCCGCAAATCGTACTCGATGCGGATATGATCGTCTCCGTGGCCAAGATGAAAACGCACCACTGGGCCGGAGTGACACTGTCCATGAAAAATATGTTCGGCATCATGCCCGGAGCTTTTTACGGCTGGCCGAAAAATGTGCTTCACTACGCGGGAATTCACGAGTCGATCTGCGACATCTACGCGACCATCCGTCCGCACTTGGCGGTAGTGGATGGTATTGTCGGCATGGAGGGGGACGGACCGATTATGGGAACAGTCAAAAAGGCCGGCGTGCTCGTTGTCGGCCGGAATTTTCCTGCCGTGGATGCCACTTGTGCCCGTATAATGGGGGTAGATCCGGAGAAAATTCCCTATTTGAAGGAGTCTTCCGGCTGGCTGGGAGCAGTCCGTGAGATCCTCATCCCGCAGCGGGGAGAAGCGATTGTTTCCGTTCGCACGGATTTCGAGCTGCTCGATAAAATTCCCGCCCACAGGGAGCTCCGTCTTTTGCCGTCACAGCCAATGAAAAAATTCTTCTGATATCACATCGGTTATCACAAATAATGACCTTTTTTATGGACAATTCAGGATAACCCCTAGGGGTGAGGGCTTGGGTAAAAAAATCATCTTTCGAATCCTCGCGTATGGTGATTGACTGCTGTCACTTACTCTGCAAACATAGGGACGCGTTTAAAGTTATGCTACCGTCCGCGACTAAATGAAATGAGAGAAAATGAGATGGAAATACCGTCTATATGGGTGATTCGTAACAAAATGACAAATATTGTTGAAATGTTTTCTCTGTTGACAAAAAATGTTAGTTCAATTAATGTATATGGACACGAACGATGGGATCAAATTTAGGCGATTTGCTCTTACAGGAAAAACTTCTTAACAAGGATCAGCTCCGGGAAGTCCATGATTTCCAGAAAAAAAACGATGTGAGCACCGGGACAGCTGTCATCAGTCTCGGATATATTTCCGAGGAAGACATGGCACAGGCCTTGAGCCGCCAACTGGGCTATCCCTACATTAACTTGGATCAATTCGAAGTTTATCCCGATGTCATCAACCTCATCCCGGTCGAAATCGCAACAAAATACCTGATTATGCCCATTCACCGGATAAGGTCGTTTTTGACATTGGCCATGGTTGATCCTACGGATCTGGATATCATCGAGGACATCCGGTTCCGGACGGGCTTGAGTATTCAGCCCGTCATTGCTTCGGAGACGGGTATCACCAACGCGATCAAGAAGTACTACGGCACTTCCGATTCTTTGCGCGTCAAACAGATTGTCGACGAGATTGAACAGGCGGATGACACGAGTGTCAACATCATCGAGCAGGATGATGAGGACTATGACATCGAAGAATTGGTCCACTCAACGGAAGAAGCACCCATTATCACGCTCGTAAACACGGTCTTTATCGATGCCATCAAAAAAGGCGCCTCAGATGTGCACTTCGAACCGTATGAAAAAGCTTTCCGTGTCCGCTACCGCCTTGACGGGACTCTTTACGAGATGATGAACCTGGCTATGAAGTTCAAGAATCCTGTGATTTCCCGTGTGAAGATCTTATCCAACATGGATATTGCGGAAAAACGCTTGCCCCAGGACGGCAGAATCAAGATGCGTGCCAAACTGGAGAACGGAAACCGCAAGGAAGTGGACATGCGTGTTTCCAGCGTCCCAACGATTTTCGGTGAGAAGATCGTCGTGCGTATCCTCGATAAATCCATGCTCAAGCTCAATCTTGAGGAGTTGGGCTTCGAAAAGGAATCACTGGAACATTTTAAACAGGGGATCAAACGTCCCTGGGGAATTGTTCTGGTGACAGGGCCGACAGGAAGTGGAAAAACAAACACGCTTTACTCGGCCATTTCGACGATCAACTCCATGGAAAAAAATATCATGACGGCTGAAGATCCGGTCGAGTTCTACATTCCCGGAATCAATCAAGTCAACATCAAAGAGGAGATCGGGCTGAGCTTCGCCACCTCTTTGCGCCATTTTCTGCGTCAAGACCCGGACATCATGCTCATCGGCGAGATGCGGGATTTCGAGACGGTGGATATCGCAATAAAAGCCGCACTCACCGGCCATCTGGTGTTTTCCACGGTTCACACCAACGATGCGGCCAGCACCGTCCTCAGGCTGGTCAACATGAATATCGAACCCTTTCTTGTGGCCGACTCCGTTTTTATGATAGTGGCGCAGCGATTGGTGAGACGCCTGTGCAAAAAGTGCCGGGTAAGGCACAATCTCACTTCGGATGCGCTGGTGGACATCGGATACGATCCCAAGGAGGCCCCAAAGGTCAAAGCTTACAAACCCGCAGGATGCAATGCCTGTCACAATACGGGATACAAGGGACGAGTCGGGCTTTACGAAGTGATGGAAGTCACGGATGAAGTCAAGGATTTGATTCTGAGCAAAGCCCAATCCAAAGAAATCAAGAAGAAATCCATACAACAGGGTATGATCACTCTGCGCAGGAGCGGTCTTCTTAAAATAAAAGAAGGAATAACTTCAATAGAAGAGGTTCTGAGAGAAACAGTGAAGGACACGGAGGTCTAAAATGGCGCTAACAATTCAAGAATTGCTGCAATTGGCGTGTGAAAAGGAGGCCAGTGATTTGCACATCACGACCCATAACCCCCCTCGATTGAGAATCCACGGCTCGCTGGTCTCGTTGGATCATCCGCCTTTATCACCCGCGGAAACAAAGAACCTAATTTATAGTTTATTGACCGACAGACAGAAGAAAATGTTTGAAGAAAAATTGGAACTCGATTTTTCTTTCGGGCTCAAGAATCTCGGTCGCTTTCGAGGCAATGTCTTCATGCAGAAGGGGTCCGTTGCAGGAGCCTTCCGTCGATTCCTGCCTATCCAGTGGAGCTTCTCGCAGTTGGGTATCCCCCAAAGATTGGCGCAGCTCTGTTTCCTTCCCAGGGGTTTGGTTCTGGTTACCGGACCCACAGGCTGTGGCAAATCCACGACACTTGCCTGTTTGGTGGACCATGTCAATAAAGAGAGAGACGTCCACATCATCACCATCGAAGATCCGATCGAGTATTATTTCTCCCCGAAAAGATCCATCATCAATCAGAGAGAGTTGTTCGTCGACACCCTCTCCTACCCCAACGCTCTTCGTTCGGTATTAAGGGAAGATCCCGATGTGGTGCTCGTCGGCGAGATGAGAGATCTGGAGACGGTCGAAGCCTGTCTCCGTGTCGCAGAGACGGGACATTTGACATTTTCAACACTCCATACCAACTCCGCCGTTGAGACTGTATCCCGAATCATCGATATCTTTCCCTCCGCGTATCAGTCCCAAGTAAGGGTCATGCTTTCCATGTCGCTCGAGGCGGTGATCACACAAGCGCTTCTGCCCCGGGCCGATGGACAAGGCCGCGTCCTGGCAATGGAGATCCTTATCCCGAATTCCGCCATCAGGAATCTTATCCGTGAAAACAAAGAGCACCAGATCTATGCGGCAATGCAAATGGGCCAGGAGAAGTTCGGAATGCAGACATTTAACCAGTCCCTGGCGAGCCTCTATTTCAAAGGATTGATCACTTATGAAACGGCCATGAACATCACTTCCAAACAAGAGGAATTGACCGATATCATCCAGAGGAGAGAAGGAATGAAAGTGACCTCTAAAAGTTTCTCTCCCGGGCAGATGAGAAAATAATTAAGGGGTGAACAATGCCAAAGTATGAATGGAAAGGAAAAAATCGCTACGGCGATATCGTCGCCGGAGTCAGGATCGCCCGCAACATCGATGACCTCTCGCAAACCCTCCAGAGAGAACAGATCACCGTAATAGATATCTC
Organism: Candidatus Aminicenantota bacterium; assembly: GCA_016926925.1. The sequence goes on along the minus strand of JAFGNQ010000077.1, from coordinate 2,928 downwards.
CAGGAGAAAGGCGGAATTCAGGATCCCCTTTCTACAAACGCAAAAAGTCAAACTCAAAGAGCTGGCCGTTTACAGCCGTCAATTGTCTGTTTTGATCGATGCGGAGCTGCCTTTGATCCAAGGATTGAACATCCTGGCGGAGCAGACAAAAAACAGATACTTCAAACAGGTCATTAAGGAAGTTCGATCGGATGTCGAGGCAGGCTCTTCTCTGCATCAAGCCAAAAGGAAGTTCCCCCGTGTTTTCGATGACCTCTACTGCAATCTCGTCTCATCCGGAGAGCAGAGCGGCTCCCTGGATGTGATGTTGAGACGACTGGCTGAATTTTTAGAGAGTATCGTCAGGTTGAAATCACAGGTCAAACAGGCATTGATTTACCCGTCATCCATCGTGGTCTTTTCCGTGCTCGTGGTGATATTCATGCTCTGGAAGGTCATTCCGGTGTTTGCGAATATCTTTCTGGAACTGGGAGCTACCCTTCCCGGGCTGACAGCGTTTATCATGGCCTTAAGCAATTTTGTGCAGAAGAATATCCTCTTTATCTTCATCGGACTCGTTGTGTTCGTTATTGCTTTTCGATACGTCCGCCGCACCGATTCGGGACGTAAAATCATCGATCGTCTCCTGCTGCGGGTTCCTCTCTTCGGCCCCCTGCTGGAGAAAGTGGGGTTGTCACGGGTGACACGAACATTAAGCACGCTCCTTTCCGGAGGCGTGCCCATGCTGGAGAGCTTGAAAATCACATCCTCGACGGCAGGAAATGTGATTATCGAGAACCAAATCATGGAGGCGCGGTCCCTTGTCGCTGAAGGAACGAGCCTTACCGATGCCTTCAAAGAGGCAGGCAAGTTCCCTTTCATGCTCCTTCAAATGCTGGGTGTGGGTGAAGCGACGGGAACTCTGGATGAAATGCTGACTAAGCTGGCCGATTTTTACGATGAAGAGGTGGAGGCCACCGTAGCCAACCTCCTCGCCGTTCTGGAGCCTGTCTTGCTCATCTTTGTCGGCGGGATGGTCGGGACGATCGTCGTTTCGATGTATCTCCCCATATTCAGTCTTATTCAACAACTTTGACAAAGCCTCAGGGAGAATGGCGGGGAGGCGGCTTCCCGAAAGGCGTTCTCAAATTTCCGATGTGTCTTTTATGAGCTGTAGCTCAAGGTTAGGAGTCATGGGTTGAGTGCTCGAAAAAAGGATATTTTTTGGTTCATTCTTTTCCGGCTGATCATCATAACGACTCTGTTTGTTTCCATTCTGACCATTCAATTCGCCACCAGCACTTTTCTTCCCCTCTATGCATTTTACCTCATTTTCCTGGCTTATTTCTTGTCGCTCATCTACTTCATTCTGAATTTTTGGTGGAGGAATTATTCTTTCCAAGCCTATCTCCAGATCTTTTTCGACCTTCTTTTGATCACAGCGCTTGTCTATTATTCAGGGGGGTTGAAAGGTTCTTTCTATTTCCTCTATATTTTTGAAATCATTGCGGCCAGTGTGGTGATTTCCGGCACGGCAGCATATGTTACAGCCATCTTTTCCGGAGTGTTGTTCGCCGTACTGATCGATGGCATGTATCTCGAGCTGATCCCATCTTTTGAGCCCACCGCGACCGTTCCCCAATCGCTGGGGGCTCTGATCAGCAGTGTTGTCACCGCATGGGGTGTTTTTTTCCTTGTTGCCTTTCTCACGAACTATTTGACCAACAACTTGAGGAAAACAAGGGAAGCGCTTGAACACGCTCAAAAAGAGCTGCAGACGAAAAAAAGTTTAGCGCTCGCAGGAGAAATATCGGCCCACTTGGCTCACGAAATAAGGAATCCTCTGGCGGCCATTTCCGGTTCCGTTCAAGTGCTTCGCAATGAATTGAGGGTGAACGGGGAACAGAAAGATTTGATGGACATTATTGTCAACGAGTCGGATCGCATATCGCAATCCATCGAACAGTTTCTCAATCTGGCATCGCCGGGGAAACAGACTTTTATGGCTTTCGATCTTGCCAAAGTTTTGAGAGAGTCCATCATGCTCCTTCAGAGGAGCGGTGAGTTGCACGACAAATACCGCCTCGAAGGGAATTACAGGACCGCCGAGATTTTCTGTTACGGAAACAGCAATCAATTCAAGCAGGTTTTCTGGAATCTGATCAAGAACTCGCTCAAGGCCATGCCCGACGGAGGAGTTTTGACCATCGAACTTCATCAAAAGAGAAAGAACGAGATTGAACTGAAGTTCCGGGATTCAGGCCAGGGAATGGCTATAGAAGATAAAGAGAGGCTCTTCGAGCCCTTTTATTCCGGCTTCAAGATAGGAAAGGGTATAGGAATGACCGTAGTCCGGCGCATAATCGATGATTACAACGGAAAAATCCGTGTGATATCCGAGTTGAATCAGGGCACGGAGATCATTATCCAGCTCCCCCAGGGGAATCTGAACAAGAAAGACATCACTCTGCTGAAAAGTGGAGAGGTTCATGGATAATCTACTCATCATCGACGACGAAAAAAGCATCCTCGATCTTTTGGGTGTGGTATTCAAAAAAGAAGGCTACAGAGTAAAGACGGCGCTCTCGGCGAGAACAGCTCTGGAGTTGATCCAAAAAGAAGATTTCGACCTCATCCTCACCGATATCAAGCTTCCTCAAATGAGCGGCATGAATATTCTTAAACACGTCAAGGAAAGGGACCCTCAAATGCCCGTGGTTATGATCACGGCCTACGGAACGATCAAACAAGCTGTCGAGGCCCTAAAAATGGGTGCGCTAGACTATGTTGTCAAGCCTTTCAACATGGAGGAATTGAAGATCATCGTGGCTCAAGGGCTGGAAAAGCGGAGGCTTCAGGTCGAAAATGTGCTCTTGAAGAAGGAGCTGAAAGAGAAATACGGCCTCGACAATATGATCGGCAAAAGCAAAAAGATGGCAGAGATCTACA
>JAFGNQ010000076.1 GCA_016926925.1 Candidatus Aminicenantota bacterium | reverse complement strand
CTAAGATCGGCGTTAACATTCAGCTCGGGATGGCTCTTTACACAGGAGAGATTTCCATGCCGGGAGCCTTTATTGCATCCTTGGATTGGGGGAAAGGCGTGATACCTACTGTTACCGTGGATGAATCTTCTCAAGTTCTGATGCTGGCTTACAGTGACAAAGACTCCTTGTTGAAGACATTCGAAACCGGAAATGCCTGGTATTTTTCCAGGTCGAGAGGGAAATTATGGAGAAAAGGTGAGACCTCAGGGAATACGCAGAAGTTTGTCAAAGTGCGGTGTGACTGTGACGCAGATGCTGTCTTGATGACGGTAAAGCCGGCAGGTCCAGCCTGCCACAAAGGGAGTTATTCCTGTTTTGGAGCCAAGCATTTCAGTCTGGATGAGCTCCACAGCGTAATTCTGGATCGGCTGGAGAATCCTTTACCGGGCTCATACACGTCTAAATTGACTGGACAAATGCTGGCGGGCAAGATCAGAGAGGAAGCGGAAGAGCTGATCGAAGCGGAGGAGACTGCAGATATCATCTGGGAAGCTGCAGACCTATTGTATTTTTTGACGGTCGCCTTGGCCAAATGCGGTATTTCCTACGAAAGTGTTCTCAATGAGCTGAAGAGACGAAGGCGGGCGGGCATGGTTGAAATTGAAAAAGAGAAAGGAAGGGTCTCATGAGGAGGCTGAGATCTTCCGAGTTGGATTCGTCGTTTTTCGCTGTTCACGAAGTGGAGGATGTAAAAGTCGTCTGTCAAATCATCACTGATGTCAAAATCCGGGGAGATATGGCTTTGAAAGAGTACACGCGCAAGTTTGACGGCGTCGATATCGCATCGTTTCTGGTGCCAGCCCGGGAGATTTCGCAAGCCAGAGAAACATCGAGTCAAGAGCTCGTTGAATGCCTGGAAGCGGCGGCCTCCCGCATTGAAAAATTCGCTCAAAAGCAATTCGACAAACTTCAGGACTTTGAGATCGAGATGGATCGGGGAATCATCGCCGGACAAAAAATCGTTCCTGTTGAGAGGGTCGGTGTCTATGTTCCCGGAGGAAGATACCCGCTCGTTTCGTCTGTTCTCATGGGGGCTGTACCGGCCCGGGTCGCCGGGGTGAAAGAGATCGCCCTCTTTTCGCCTCCCTCGGATAACGGAGAGATCGCGCCCGGAATTCTTGCGGCGGCGGCTGTTGCCGATATCGAAGAAGTTTACCGTTTAGGGGGTGCACAGGCTGTTGCCGCCATGGCCTACGGAACACAGAGTGTGAAACCGGTTCATAAGATCGTCGGTCCTGGAAATATCTACGTGAACGCAGCCAAGAAACTGGTTTACGGCCGGGTAGGGGTGGATTTTATTGCCGGGCCTACGGAAATCCTGATTATTGCTGACAAAACCGCCAACCCCAGTTATGTGGCGGCTGATTTGATAGCTCAAGCCGAGCATGACATAGAGGCCAGGCCGGTGCTTCTTTCGGACTCTGAAAGATTTGCCGATGATGTGATGAAGGAGATGGATGTGCAGTTGCAAGCATTGAAAACCGCAAAGACGGCCCGGCAGTCACTGCAGAAGAACGGTGTTGTCGTTGTGTTCGATCATGCAGAGGAAGCCGTGGATATCGCGAATCGAAAGGCCCCCGAACACCTCCAGCTCTGCGTGAGCAATCCGGAAGATTTCTTGCCTCATTTGAGGAATTATGGAACTCTGTTTGTCGGAGAATACGCCTCGGAAACGCTTGGAGATTACAGCAGCGGTTTGAACCATATCTTGCCTACAAATGCCGCTGCCCGGTATACCGGAGGCTTGAGCGTTAAAGATTTTGTAAAAATCCAGACGATTCTCAAGGTCGATCAAGAAGGATTTCGAAAAATTGGCCCTGTCGCGGCATCCATCGCCCATGCCGAAGGCCTTTTCGGGCATGAGGCTGCCATCCGGAAAAGGCTCGATCATTTGATCGGGCTGGGATAGAAATCATTCCCGGCCGAATATCTTCATCAGGAAGAGAAGCAGGATGACGACCGGGATGATGTATTTGATGAGGAAACCCCAGTAGGGTTTGATTCTCAAGCGTTTGGCTCCCTCGTTGGCGATGGCCGTGAATTTTTTGATGCCCATCGACCAGCCTACATAAACGGCCAGGAATAATCCCGCCAGAACCAGGAAAACGTTGACCGAGACATAATCGATAAGGTCGAAGAAACTCAACCCGAAGATTTTCGTGCCGCTCAGCGGGCCGAACGAGAGAACGCTGGGTATCCCAAGGAGGAAACAACCGAACAGAACGAGCCAGGTTGTTTTTTTTCGTGAGCGCAACCTGTCCCATTTGAACTCATCCATAATCCAGCTCGATACGCATTCGGTGTGGGCGATCGCCGATGTGAGAGCTGCTATCGATACAAGAAAGAAAAAGAGCGCGCCGAAGACGGAACCTCCGGGCATTTTTCCGAAAACATTGGGTAAGGTGACGAATATGAGCTGGAAACCGGCATCGGGATTCACCCCGAAAGCGAATGCGGCGGGAAATATGATCAGACCGGCCAAAAAAGCCCCGGCTGTATCCATGAAGGCGATACGGACCGAATCTCCGGGGATGTTGGCTTTTTTGCTGAGATAGCTCCCATAGACCCAGGTTGCGCCGAAGCCGACACCGATGGAGAAAAAGACCTGACCCAGGGCGGCGATAACGGCCTCTCCGTTGATTTTGGAGAAGTCAGGCTTCAGGTAAAATGAGAGCCCATCCATTGCCCCCGGAAGGGTCAGTGCATAGATCCCCAAAGCGATGAGCATGAGAAACAGGACGGGCATAGCGATCTTACTGAAGGCTTCGATGCCTCTCACCAAGCCTCTGGAGACGATGACACCTAAGACTAAGTAAACCAGAAGCTGCCAGGCAAAGACCTGTCCGCTGTCCTGGGAGAATTTGTCGAAGAGGGCGTTGATTTGAGCGGCGGACATGCCCGCATATTGACCTTTTATGGCTTTGAAAAGATAAGCGAAAACCCAACCGATAACCATCGTGTAGTAAGAGAAAATGAAAATATTGCCCAGGATTCCGATCAGTCCACCGAGCCACCAGGGCCTTTTTGGAGAGAGTGTCCTGAAACCCGTAGTGATGCTGCTTTGTGATGCCCGGCCGAGGCTGAATTCAATGGTGAACAAGGGGATGGCAATGAATACCAGGCAGATGAGATAAAGGAGGAGAAAGGCCCCGCCTCCGTATTTTCCCACGGTATACGGGAATCGAACGATATTTCCTAAGCCGATGCTCCAGCCGGCGGCGGCAAGGATGAAACCGAGACGACTGGCCCATGCTTCTCGATATTTCGGTTTGTTTTCTTCAATCATCATGCTTTTCTGATATATCTTTCAAATCCGAAGGCAAATCCATCTGCCTGAAATGCGCTTGTTCGGATATTATTCTAGAAAAATCAGGTCATTTTTTCAGGAGTGCGGCCATGCGTTGAATGTATTCCGGATTTGTGCCGCAGCATCCGCCGATAATATTGGCGCCGTTTTCGACCATTTTGGGGATGAATTTCAGATAATCCTCGAGCCCTTGGGCGTAAGAGACTTCTCCCTCGTCCGAGAGCGATGGCTTTCCGGCATTGGCCTGAGCGATGATAGGAAGAGACGTCGCTTCTCGCATGATTTTGATCAGGTCGACCATCTCTTCACTGTTGAGAGTGCAGTTCGTCCCCACTACGGGAACGCCCTCTTTTTCCAGTTCCTGAACGACCTGTGCCGCGCTGTTACCCATGATGGTGAAGTAGCCCTTGGGTCCTTTGTTAAAGGTCACGGTGACAAATACGGGCTTTTTGGATACGCTCCTCGCCGCTTTCAGAGCGCAGAGCGCTTCTTTCAAGTCATACTGGGTTTCGATAAGAAGGAAATCCACTCCGCCGTCGCTCAAACCTCTAGCTTGCTCTGCATAGGCATCTACGAATTGATCTTCTTCATACTCTCCTGTCGGCTTGAGGAATTTCCCGGTCGGTCCCATACTCCCTCCCACGAATTTTCCTTCCGGTTTGACTTCGCGGGCGATCCTGGCTGCTGTTTTGTTCAATTCATAGCATTTTTCTCCGACATGATAGGATTCGAGCTTGATTTTGCTTCCGCCGAAACTGTTGGTCAGTACGGCATCAGCCCCCGCTTTGAAATAGTTCAAATGGATTTCTTTGACCACTTCCGGCTTTTCCATATTCCATGTTTCCGGGCATCCTCCTTGTGGAAATCCTCGTGCTATCAGTTCGGTGCCAAAGCCTCCATCCAAAAGCAGAACTCCTTTGCGGATGGCATCGAGAATCGCTTCACTCATTTTCTCCTCCCTTGAGAATATTTTATCAAATAGTGTTTTTATTTATATTAGTGAATATTTTCTTTACGGACGGAAAAAGGTCCATGTCCGTATGCGGCAAAAACAGCGATCCCGTGAACTCGTTCATGTATTTCGGCTCTGTATTCAACTCGACGTACGTCATCTTGTCGGCGATTTCGTTCACGATATATTTGTTTTTCTCGGATATGAGAATCAGATAGGCACCCGAGAGGGAACTGTTGCCGATATAGTGGAACTTGTTTCGGCTCAGGTCGGGAAGAAGACCTATTCTCACCGCGTTTTCGACATCCAGGTGCTTGCCGAATCCTCCGGCTATGAAGAGAGAATCGATATCTGCGAAGCGGAGGCCGACGTTTTTGAGGAGCAGGGAACATGCGGAAAAAATCGCCCCTTTGGTTCGGATGAGGTTGGATATATCCCTCTCGGTGATGACGATGTCTTTCCCCCAAAAAGTATTTTTTGCCTCCTCGATAAGAAAAGCCGGTCCGTTTTCGCTCCGGTAAATCCTCTCCATTAGCGCCTCTTCTCTGAATTTTCCGTAGCGGTCGATGTATCCATGGACGAACAGTTCTGCGATGAGATCAACCAGACCCGAGCCGCAAAGCCCTTTGGGCTTGACTCGATCGATGCTTTTGTAGCTGACCTCCCCGCCTCTTTTTATTGAGAACTGCTCTATGGCTCCGGCCGTAGCCGGCATTCCGCATTTGATTCCACCGCCTTCGAATGCGGGACCGGCCGAGCAGGCGCAGGTCATGAGCCACTCTTTGTTCCCGACAACGATTTCCCCGTTGGTGCCGGCATCGATGAAGAGCGATGTTTTTTTTGTGTCCTTGAGCATCGGAGTGCAGAGCACCCCGGCCGTTATGTCTCCACCCACGTAGCTTCCGACCGAGGGTGAACAACTGATCTGGGCTTCCTGATTCATGCTGAACCCAAGTTCTTTCGCCTGAAGCATGGGAACCCGGTTGAAAGTCGGGACATATGGCTCTTCTCTAATATAGTTGGGCTCCAGTCCCAAGAGAAGATGGATCATGGTTGTGTTTCCGGCAAAGCTTCCGTAGTAGACATCACCGGAAGAAATTCCGGATTTATTCAGCACTCTTTCGATAAGATTGTTGATGGTAAGGGCGATGAGATGCTGAAGTTCTTCGAGGTGCCGCGGTTTTTGGGCATAGTTGATGCGTGCTATGATGTCCTCGCCGCATTTGATTTGCTGGTTGAGACTGGAGGCTGTTCCCACGATATGCCCATCCTTCATATCGACAAGATAGAGTGCGACTGTGGTGGTCCCTACGTCACAGGCCATTCCATAGACGGCCTCTCTTCCGGATGCAGGCGCGATATCCACGATCGCCGCTTGGCAAGGACCATCGAAGTAGGTGATGCGAACATGCCCATCTTCTTCCCGGGCTGTCCTTGCAAGTTTTCTCATTACCGAATAGGCGAAGTGTGGATTGGCTTTGCCTGTGTCTGTGCAAAATTGTTTTTCCAACCGTTTGAGGTCGCTGTAGTTATCTTCGAGAGTGGGAGCGGGGAGAGAGAGTGTCAGGGATTTGAGGATAGGGTCGTGTTCGAAAAAGCCGGATATACAGTCTTTCTGTTCCTCAAGGTATTCCGAGCCGACAACGCTCTTGATCATGAGCTCTTGAAATTGAGGCAATTGAACAATGAGGTTATCGTTGACTTCAGTCTGGCAGGCCAGTGCGTAGCCCTGCCTTATGAGGCGGTTCGGAAGAGCGGCTGATGGCTTCGTAACGGTGCAGCCTGCGAGGATCTGTACGATACAGTCTCCGCAGATCCCTTCGCCGCCACAGGAAGCTTTGAGGGGCAGATTTTCCGATTTGATGGCGTCCCAGATTTTCGTCCCGGCTTGGACATCGACCGATATGTCGAAGGGAAGAAACGTGATCCTGTATGTTTTCATTTCATGTCAATTTGACGTTTTTGATGAATGAGGCGATATCCGAGGCTTCCTGACAGCCCACGATAACTTCCCATCCCGGCAAGTTTTCCTCTAGATCGCCGCTTATCTGAGCGACGAGACCTGGGATCACGATTTTTCTTGTGTGAACCTGCTCTTCGAGCTTGATCTCTTTGATGAATTTAGCGATTTTCTCCCCGACAAACTTACCCGCAGCCCAGGCGGTCAAAACCGACTGCCCTTCCGTATCGGCAATCACAAGATGCGCCGATATTCCGGAATTTTCTATCTCGCCGGAAACCATGAAATATGTGAGAGAAAAGTTGGTGGTGACAAACACGGGAGATTCGGGCGTTGGCTCACCGATAGGATAGACCTTTGGATCGACTTGGATCGGTTTTTGTGGGTCGGTGAAGATGTTTTGACGGAGAGTGAAGAGAGTGTACAACAGGGCTTTGTCGTATTCAGGCAAAACGATGATCGAGCCGTATTTGCAGGTCTGCACGGATGCAGTTGCCAGTACGTCATATTTGTTTGCACCGTCTATATAGGCAAAAAGCGGATATCCGAAAGGCTTGAAGCTCTTTTTCAGTGCGCTCCGTCTCAGGATCGTGTTGTTCTGGAGTGTTGCTCCGATATTCTCGGATTCCAGGTTCATAATCAGGTTGTTCACGCCGGCAGCCTTGGCCGCCGCTGTCTGCGCCTCAAGTTCCTCGAAGGACCGGGCAGTCAGGATGAGACTTGCTTCGTAGGGTTTTGTCAACCCGAGAATATTCTCGGAAGGAGCCTTTCTAAGAAGCACTGCAGGCCGGTCGTCTTTGACGATTTCCAGAGCTTCTTTCAGGATCTCTTCATCGGGACAGTCGAGAATGACGCCCTTGTTCGAATTGCTTTTTACAGCTTTAACGGTGGCTAAAAACACCTCTGTATCATCCGAGTCGCAGGTGATGAAAAACAGGTTTGTGCTGAGTTTCTCCCCCACGCGTTCGATGGTGAGGCCCGCAAGTTCGTTGATTTTTTCAAGGTTGACTTCGGTTCCATCAGAGGTTTTCAGTTCTATGGCTATTCCGGTCTGATGAAAAAATGTTTTTTCGTGCCGGAAAAGCACGGTTTCCCCCCCCACTTCCAGAGCATTGGAGCCCCCGATCTTGACGAGTCGAATCGGCGGTTCACTGGCCGCGCCCAGTGTCGCCTTGGCCTCCTCGGAAGCATGAGGACATTGGCTGAGCTCCGCCTTTTTTTGGGCTAACTTCATGGCGAAGGCCATGCAGGTTGGCACTCCGCAGTCACCGCAGTTCGTCTTCGGCAAGAGTTTGAATATGTCG
>JAFGNQ010000438.1 GCA_016926925.1 Candidatus Aminicenantota bacterium | reverse complement strand
GGCATCTTTTCTTCCTGGGTATTAAGAACTCTGGAGGAAAAACGCAGGATCTACACTTTTCATGCCTGTGCTTTGGCCAAGGGCGATGAGCTTTTGCTGATCCTTGGAGGCGCAGGAGCCGGGAAAACGGTATTCATCCTTGCAGGCCTCGAGATGGGGTGGCGGATTTTTTCAACCGAATTCGTTCACTTCCGGCTGAACGGCGGCATCGAATTCTTAAAAGGTCCGGTGAAAGACCCGGTGAGATTAGAGACTCTGGAATATTATTTCCCCTGGATTGTTGAGAGTTTGGGTGTAAACCTGAAGAAAACCGTCGGCGGTAAGGCGCTGGTCGATTTATCTCGATATCAAACAGAAGCGCGTTCGATAAAAAACCCTCTAATAACCCTGGTGATTCCGCATGTCGAGGAGAAAAGAGAGATGTTGACGAAGCTGGTTGTTGAAGAAGAGGAATTTTTATTGAGAAAACTTTTCCACAATGCATCGGACAAAATCGGCACAAGCACGCTTCTCTACGGCCGGCTTGCCGTTACAGGATTGGATTCCTCCTGTCTTGCACGAATGAGAAAAGAAAATATTCAAAATCTTTTAAGATGTGAATTCATCAACAAGGCGGTTGTTTGGATTTCCGGAATAAAAGATGTGGCTGATTTTTTTCGTCAGATGGAGTCATCGAGAACAAAGGAGTTGAACGAATGAAAGCATGGGAAGGATGTATCGAGCCCGTTGTGAGTGATCGCAGCGCAAAGCCGCGAAGGGTCGGTATCACAATGCTGCTGGATAAAGGGATGGGAATAAGAGAGACGCAAGACCTGGTGGAGATGGCGGCGCCCTATATCGACATCGTGAAATTCAGTTTTGGCACATCAGCCTTTTACCCCAAGAGCGTCTGTAGGGAGAAGATCAGGATTTTGAAGGAAGGAGATATCAAGGTCATGCCGGGCGGAACTTTTATGGAAGTTGCGATCTGGAAAGAAAGATACTTCGAGTATCTCTCACGAGCCGAAGAATTGGGATTTGATGCCATCGAAGTCTCGGATGGAACGATAGAGATCGATACCGACACCCGCCATACGGCCATTTCAAAAGCCGTGGAAGCGGGCTTTGTGGTGCTCTCTGAGGTTGGGAAAAAGGACCCTACCGAAGAAATCACGGTTGCCAAAATGCAGGAGCTCATTACCCGGGATATGGAGAGCGGGGCCTTCAAAGTGATCGTCGAGGCGCGGGAGGCCGGCAAAGGCTGCGGCATATTCGATAAAGACGGGAAAGTCAAAGAAGACGAAGTGACGGCTCTCCTATCGGGTGTGGCTCATCCCGATTCCCTCCTATGGGAAGCGCCTATTAAAAATCAGCAGCAGTATCTCATCCTGAAGATGGGAACAAACGTCAACCTCGGAAACATCCCTCCGTCCGATATTCTGGCTCTGGAGGCGCTTCGTCAAGGACTCCGGGGAGATACGTTGAAGAAAGCTTACAGAGAGGGCAGGTGAAATGGTCATAGTAGGCTGGATCGTGATGGCTGTTGTCGCTCTTATATCTCAATGGATATCCAATTTGGTCAACATCAAAGGGTCGCATCCGTTAGAGGCCATGATGGTGGGCATCGTGTTGGGAGCGGCAGCTCGAAATGCAGGCCTCATTCCTGAGGCATGGAAGCCTGTCCTTAAAAAATTCGAAACGCCGCTTCTCTGGGGAATTGTTCTGTTAGGGGCAGGCTTTTCCTTAAAAATTGCCAGCGAACTCCCGCTGAGTCTCCTGGTGATTGTCATCACGATGCTCGTGGGATTTTTCTTTATCTATTTTCTTGGGAGTAAGTTGGCCCTGTCTCAAAAAATCAGTGCGCTTCTGGCTGTCGGTACGACCATTTGCGGTGGGAGCGCCATAGCCATCACCTCTCCATTGATCAAGGCTAAGGAGGAAGAAACCAGCTACGCCGTGAGCACAATTGTAATTGCAGCGTTCGTCATGCTGATCACCTTACCTTTTCTGGGACAGGTTTTGGGCATTCCGCAGACTGCGTTCGGTATATGGGCGGGAACGTCTGTGCACAACACGCCTCAAACCATTGCTACGGGTTATATTTTCGGTGAGGAGGCGGGACAGGTGGCCACTATGGTCAAACTCAGCCGCAACATGTTTATGATTCTCGTAGCCGTTCTGGTTTCGGCCTGGTTCGGGGCTAAGGAAGCGAGCCAGAGTGGATTGGGCAAGAAAGCGATCCTCAAAGCCTTCCCTTGGGTCCTCTTCGGTTATATCGCCATGGCTGTGTGTTCCGTGAAGGGATATTTTTCGCCTGAAGGAATTCATTTTTTCAAGTCGGCTGGAAAATTTCTGATCCTTATGGGCATGGTGGGCATAGGCTTTGGAACGAACTTTATGGATATAAAGAAATTCGGGTTGAGGCCGCTTGTCACGGGAATCATCGGAGCTGTTTTTGTTACGAGTGTCAGCCTCTTTTTAGTAAAAATACTGGGTTTTTTCTAGTTTGAATCATTTATGAGCCGAGCATTTCTTGTCAAAGGAGCTTTCGAAGATGTGTGAATTCACAGAGAGACCTCCCATCATTCCTCTTGAAGTTAAATCCGGGATGCGAATCAATGTGTTGGATGATCGGGACCTGAGGCAGATCCAGGAGGCGACATTTTCGATTCTCGAGGACAGGGGAATCATGTTTCCATCAGAGAAGGCATTGAGGATTTTGGCCGAGGGAGGTGCCAGAGTCAATTTAAAAACGAAAATCGCAAAATTCCCATCCGATTGGCTTGAGTCCATTCTTTCAAAAGCCCCCAGGTCCATTGTCATGGCATCCAGAACGAGTCCGGATCTTGATCTCGTACTGGATGGGACAAAAACATATTACGGAACCGACGGCGTTGGTGTGCGCACCGTTGATTTCGAGACGCATAAAGAGAGGCTTTCGACGAAAGAAGACGTGGCCATGATGGCCTTGATATCGGATTATCTGCCGTGTGTCGGCTTTTTTTGGCCCATAGTGAGTGCTCAGAATGTGCCTTCGAAAAGCATCCCGCTTCACGAACTCGATGCCTCTTTCAACAACACGGAAAAACATGTCCATATCGTAAGCTGTGTGGAGGAAAGTGCGGC
>JAFGNQ010000075.1 GCA_016926925.1 Candidatus Aminicenantota bacterium | reverse complement strand
CAGAACCACCAGGTCGGCCAGCTTTCCCACCTCGATTGATCCTTTGATTTTTTCCGCAAACTCCGTGTAGGCGGCATTTAAGGTAAACCCTTTAATCGCCTCTTCCAGAGAAATCTTCTGTTCCGGATACCAGCCCTGGGGATTTTTGCCGTCGATCGTCTGCCGGGTAACGGCTGCATAAATGCTTACCAGAGGATTCAGGGGCGCTACAGGCCAGTCCGAACCGAGGGCCAAAACCGCGCCGCTGTCCAGAAGGGATTTGAAAGCATAAGTGGTGCGGCAGCGCCCCTCACCTATCCTTTTCACGGCCCAACGGCCGTCGTCGATGGCATGGTAAGGCTGTACTGACGCGATAACTCCGAGTTTGCCGAAGCGGCCGATATCTTCGGGCCGAAGATGCTGGGCATGCTCGATCCGCCAGCGCCTGTCGAGATTGCCGTTGGCGGCCACTGCCTTTTCGAAAACATCGAGAATGATGTCGTTAGCCCTGTCCCCGATAGCATGGATGGCCACTTGAATGCCGTCATCGTAAGCTTGAAGGATTCTCTTCTCCATGATTCCTTCGGGAAACATCTGCGGAGCCAGAAGGCCGGAAGTTCCCGGATCGTCTGTATAGGGCTCGAAAAAATAAGCCGTGCGCGCTCCTAACCCCCCGTCTGAAAAGCCTTTCAAGCCAGCGATCCTCAACCAGTCGTTTCCGAACGGAGATTTCATTTTGAGCTCTTCCAAAAGGGCGATCTTATCGATGGGAACGTAAAAATAGATCCGTGAAGTGAGCTTCCCTTCCTTGAAAAGCTCCTGATAGACCTCGAAATTCATGGCAAAACTTACGGCATTGGCCATATCGTGGATCGAGGTCACACCGAGCTGCCGCGCATGATCGAGCGCTGCTTCGGCCGCCCTCATTTTAGCCCTGAACGAGGGATCGGGCATGTGGCTCATCACCAAATCGATGGCCGCGTCTCTCAGGATTCCCGTGGGTTCGCCCGTGCTCATGTCTTTCTGGATTTCACCGCCGTCCGGAGAAGGGGTATTCTTCGTGATGCCGGCGATTTTGAGCGCCAGGCTGTTGGCTAATGCGATATGCAGGTCATAACGGCTCACACAGACGGGATTCCCGGAAGAGACGGCATCGATCGTCTCCTTCGTCGGAAGGTTCGGCGGCGAAAATTGCTCATGATCCCAGTATCCGTTGATAATCCACTCGCCCCTTTCGAGTTCTTTCACTTTAGCTTCCACTCTTTCGGCTAACTGTTCGAGGCTTGTCACATCCCGAAGCTGGATGCTGGATAAAGAAAAACCTCCCTTGAGGAAATGCGTGTGGCAATCGATAAAACCGGGCAGTACCATAGCCCCTTGCAGATCGATGACCCGGGTTTCTTTGCCGATCAATTTTTTGATTTCAGCCGTGCTGCCCACTCTGTAAATTCTGTCCCCGTCTAAGGCCACGGCCTGCGCCCGGGGTTGGTCCTGGTTGACGGTCCAGACCGATCCGTTCAAAAGCACGAAATCAGCCACTTTGCCTCCCGGTTTCACACATGTCACGGTTAAAAGGGCGATGAATGCCCCTAGGACCGAATATTTTAATGCCCTCATCAGGCCCTCCTTTCAGTTCGTCTATCCTCGTGGCGTACATCATAATCTCATTTCAATAATTAAAAAATTTTTCAGGTTTCAGCGAATTCGGGCGCGGACGGAAAGACCGCGCCCCGGATTCAATCTTTATCGCGATCAAAATGAGGCATCTCCTGCGGAAGTTCGAGAATGAGCTCGCAGTATCCGGCGTACTGTCCGTCTCGATACCAGGGTGTCTGGAAGATGAGCTCTCTTCGTCCGTCTTTCCGGATGGTGTAGATGTTCTTCCGGCGGCTGTCCATCAACTCTGTCAGCTTGGCCTTGCACGGCCCGGGATGGCAGTCATAAATAACGGAACCGATCAGCTTCCTGCCGCCGCTTTCAGCGAACATGGCCGCAGCTTCATCGTTCAAATCGACGATAATGCCTTCCTTGTCGCAAGCGACCACAGCCCCGGGAAACTCCTTAACCCAGGGATGTAAGTCGTCCTCAGCCTTACCCTCTGCATGTTTTTCCTTTCGGCTCATCTCGCTATCCATTTATGTTCTCTCCATTTCCGGATGTGATCATTCTTCCCCCGACTGCACCGCATAATCCTGTCTGAGGTGTTCTCCCTCTTTCCTCTGATAAACCACCTTGCCGTCGATGATGACAGCTTCGGGAACCGAGGTGGTCCGGAACGGATGCCCCCGTAAAATGAGGATATCCGCATCTTTTCCTGGTTCCAG
Source organism: Candidatus Aminicenantota bacterium (assembly GCA_016926925.1). The sequence continues at coordinate 1,951 of JAFGNQ010000075.1, read as the reverse complement.
GCTCCCCGCCCGCGCATCTATCCCGGCGATCCGGGCCGCATCGATGGTCACGGCACGGAGTGCGGCTTCCTCGGGCATCCCGTAACGGCAGGCAAAGGCTGCGATCTCCAGGAGGTCGCCGCCCGTCATTCCGGCCGCAGGCCACTGCCACAAGCCTTCCTTGGAGCGAAACGCAACACAGATCCCGGCTTCGGCCAGAACAACCGGATTGACATTGCTGAAACCGGAGTCCTCGATATTGCCCACACCTCTCAGAATATTTTCGAGTATGACGGGAATATCCCTTTTTTTGATTTCGTCGACGACCCTGTAGGCATCCGTCGCACCGTCCAGGATGATTTTCAACCCGAATTCGTCTGCCAACCTGATGGCGGTCAGGATGTCGTCCTTTCTTTCGCAGTGGACGATCACCGGCGTCTCCCCTTTGAGCACGGGGACCAGAGCATCCATGGACAGATCTCTCTGAGGCGCCGGACCCTTCTTATCCTTTTCGTAAATGTCTAGGGAATTCATGTATTCCCGGGCCCTGGTCAGAGCTTCCCGGATCAGGGCGGCCACACCCATTCTGGTCGATGGCATTTGCTGCTTTCTTTTGGCCCGGGCGCCGAGGCCGAAGACCATGACAGCCCTGTCTTTGACGATCATCCTGTCCACGACGTCTCCCCAGGTCTTGAGGGCAATCCCCTGCCCCCCGATCACATTCAGGTCTCCCGGAGTGATAAGGGCTGATGTGATCCCGAGCTGATGCGTCAAATAAAAATGAGGGTCCTGAGGTTCAACGGCATGCTTGACCTCTATTTCGGGGACCACGGGTTCGGAAATCTCGTCCGTCGAAGTATGCATCCTCCAGTTCGATGTCAGGCCGATATATGAACGGGCCAGAACGAGCCCGGGCATGACCACAAATTCCCCGGCATCGATCACAGGATAGCCCTGGGGAACAGGAACATTTTTTTCAACCTTTTCGATCTTCCCGTCAGCGATAAGAAGAAGCCCGTTTTTAATGGGAGCCCCGTTCATGGTATAGATCGTGCCCGCTTTAAGGGCATAACGGCCGGCGGTCTTCACCTCCGGGGAAACGATCAGTGTCCGGGAAGCGTGCGGCGGGAACGGTTCGAGATCTGGTCCTGCCGCCGGTTTTTTCGCATATTCCACCTTTCCGTCGATGATGACTTTATCCACGGCCGTGAGGAATTCGAAGGGCTCTCCATCCAGGAGGACCAGGTCCGCGTCCTTTCCCGGTTCTATGCTTCCGATTCTGTCACCGAGATCCACAGCTTCGGCAGCATGGATGGTGACGGCCTTGAGAGCATCTTCTTCGGTCATCCCGTACCGGACGCACAAGGAGGCGAACTGGCGCAGGTTCTGTTGTTGGGCGCTGCTGTCGGTCTGGAGGGAGACTTTAAGACCGGCCTTGGCCAGGATGGCTGGCACGTTGGCGAACTCAAGGGAATTCTGATAATAGGTGTCGAAAACGGCCGGTCCGACATTGTAATAGACATCCTTCCGTTTGGCCAGTTCATCCACGATGAGGTAGGATTTGTCACAGTGCCCCAAACTGAGTCGGAACCCGAATTCATCAGCCAGGCGGATGGAGCTCATGATCTGCGAAGCGGTATAGACATGGATATGGACGGGAATTTCTCTTTTCAGCACCCTGACAAGTACGTCCTTGCCCAAATCCCGCTTGGGTGGTGCGGTTTCCTTCCCTGCAGCCCTGTCTTTTTCATAGGCTTCCCAGATCTTCCGGTATTCCTGCGCTTCGCCAAAGGCTTTTCTGGCAACGTGATACACACCCATAACAGTGGAGGGCATTCGATGCAGGCCGGCGTAATACCCCGACGGGTTGCCTTCGATGGCCATTTTGAGATCGCAATCCGCTTTGAGGACCATTTCATCCGGCGGCGCGTCTTTGAGCTTGACGGCCACAGTCGTGCCTCCGATGACATTG
>JAFGNQ010000437.1 GCA_016926925.1 Candidatus Aminicenantota bacterium | reverse complement strand
TGTAGAGCTCGGGTTTGGGAGCCTTGATGTACTTCCAATCGCCTTCGATGATTCCGAGAAGCTCCGACCAGCCGTAATATTCTCTCGGCATATAAGTCTCAAGGTAGCTTGAGAGATCCTGTTTTTTCCTACCCGTCATGTAGGGAAGAAGGGTCGTTCCTTGAACATCTTCCGGGAGGGAGGCACCTACCAGATCGCATACAGTCGGCAGGATATCGATCAATCGAACTTTCGCATCGAGTGCAAGACCCTGCGGGATGTTCTCCGGCGCATACAGTATGAAAGGCACGCGCATGGTGACGTCGTATATGTACAATCCATGGTCGACCTCGTTTTTTTCTCCGAGAGCTTCACCGTGGTCCCCGGCCAAAACGACCAACGTACTGTCCAGCACCCCTTTCTCTTTCAACTTTTCCAGGACCTTTCCCACATAAACATCCATATAGGCAATCTCTCCGTCGTAGGGCCTCTCAGCGTACTTTTCCTTGAATGGAGAAGGGGGATTGTAAGGAATATGAGGATCATAGAAATGGACCCAGCAGAAAAACTTTTTTCTGTAATGAACATCGAACCATTTGACGAAGGCGCCATAGACCTTATCCGCTCTTCTCTCAGAGGTGAAATTCTTGGTCGCGCCTATTTCGAGGAAATCATCCTCATAAAAATCAAATCCCTGATTCAAACCGAAGCGGGAATCCACAGTGAACGAGCTCACAAATGCGGCTGTCTGGTAACCGCCGTCTTTCAAAGCTTCAGCAAGTGTCCTCTCTTCCGGATTGAGATAGTAAAAACCGTTGTTGTGCACACGGTGAAAAAGGGGGTAAGTTCCCGTCATGAGAGAACAGTGCGAAGGAAGGGTGAGAGGAACCTGGCAGTAAGCATGGGCAAAGCGCACACCTTCCGAAGCTAAATGGTCCAAATTCGGGGTCTCCGCCATACCATATCCGTAACAGCCGATTCGATCCGCACGTGTCGTGTCCAGGGTGATGAGCATCACGTTCAGATCGCCGCTTTTCGTCACCCGATGGGTTGATTTCGGGTAAAAGAGATAGATCAAGACTGCAGCGGATGCGATAACCAGCAAGCCCACATACAGCAAAGCTCTTTTCTTGGGCTTTGAACGGCCTTGCTTTTCAGAAATGCCGGCAAGATCATCGGCAGGAGGCGATAGATGCTGGGATTGAACGTCATTTCGAGCAGGTTGTCGGACCGAACTTTTTTTTTGTCGTGCTTTTTTCCGTTTTTTTTTGGCCATTTTCCTGAACTTATTATGATGGGGGGAAGGGCAAAAATTGTCAATAGCGCCTGGGGAACTCAATCGGTCTAGAGACAAAGAGGCTGACGCCCTTGCTGACCAGCTCCACCTGAAGATCAGGAAATTCCCTCGTGATCAGCTCGTTGATCCTTTTGACATGAGCTTCCAGCTTCTCGCTCAACTGTCGAACCAAGATCCTCTGTGCCGGGGTCGGCGGAGCAGTTGTGGCTTGCAGCTTTCCGGCGAGATCCATGATGGCAAACTCCATGCCATACCAATCTTGCTTGAAGGCTTTTCCGATCTCATCCAATTCTTTCGAAATTTCGTCGATCTTGGCGCTGACTTTCTTAGGAACATCGTCCCTGTCTTTGAGAACATCTTTGATCCGAAGCAGCTCTGAGCTCATTTTGCGGGTCGCATCACGCCCCTCGGAGAAAGCTCTCTGCATGTCGCTGACAGTCATGCTGATATCGAACCTCTGACGGAGCCAGTACATGTTTGTGCTGATCCTGGGGTCGATGCTGACCTTAATTTTTTGAGAGAGTTCAAGGCCGCGCGCGTGCAGCGTTGCCACATACTCCCCGGGCAGGACGAAGACTCCCTTTTTCGGTTCAAAATAACCGGGGCTCGTCCCTTCAGGATCAAAGGAAAGGCCATAACGCAAGTCCCAATTGATGCGGTTGAACCCTTTACAATCAGGGCCATCCAATTCACGCACGGTTGTACCCTTTGCATCGGATATCGTGATCTTCACATGAGGCCCGCCGGCTTCGTCATTGTTTTTTTTGCTGGCGTCTGTCTTTTCCGCATCCTCTGTAGAAGGATTATTTTTAAGGTAATAGGTAATCAGTGCTCCGAAATCAGGATTCGGCCCGGAAAATTTCGATGCTCCGGGATTAGGCAGCTCTCTGGCTTCGAAAAATTCTATCGCCTCCCGTACCGGAAACAAATGGGCTTCGGAACCGAGCACAGAATCATCCAGGTTTTCGAGCATCGTGATATCATCGAGAATGATGATCCCCCGGCCGTGGGTACCCAGAATCAGGTCGTTCTCTTCACCGTTCACCACGATGTCATCTATCGGCACACGGGGAAGATCCCCTCCGAACAACACCCAGTTTTTGCCGCCGTTCATCGACAGGAACAGGCCGAATTCCGTGCCCAAAAAGAGTAGATTCGGATTCCAGGGATGCTCTCTGACGACATTGACGGCCATCCCTTTGGGAATGTCGCCGGCGATGCTCGCCCAGGTCACACCCGAGTCCATCGTTTTAAAGATGTAAGGCACAAAATCGTCATCGCGGTGGCCGTCAAAAGTGACATAGGCCGTGTTTGTGTTATGAACCGATGCCAGAACACAACTGACCCAACGCGGGCCCGGCAACCGGAACCGGGGTGTCAAATTGTTCCACTTCTGTCCTCCATCCGGTGTCATCCAGACATTACCATCGTCCGTTCCTGTAAAGATCAAACCGCTTTGAAGCGGAGATTCCGAGATCGTGGTCAGAGTGCCGAAATGGGCGATCCCATCATCCCGGGATAGAGTATCTTCGTTTCTCTCAAGTCCCATGATAGGGAGTTTTTTCCAATCCTGATTTTTTGTGAGATCAGGGCTGATTTCGCTCCAGCTGTTTCCCTGATTGACGGTTTTGAGAAGTTTATTCGCACCATAAAACACAGTCATGGAGTCATGCGGCGACATGATAAGCGGACACTTCCAACCAAAGCTGTATTTTTCCTCCGGATTTTCGGAGATCGGGCTGATATAGCGCTCTTCTCCTGTCTTGAGATTCAGAAAGAGCAACCGGCCCTCCTGGTTCTCGGCATATACAAGGTGCGGATTCTCAGGGTCGACGACGACATGGAAGGCATCACCGTACACGACATTCAACACATCGGCATTGGTGATGCCCAGCCGACTGTAATTTTTGCTCGGAAGCCCGTAAGCCCCATGGTCTTGTGCGCCGCCGTACACCCAGTAAGGACTTCTGGTGTCAATGCCTATGGCATAGAATTGTGCAATCGGAAGGTTGTCGATGAAATCCCAGGTTTTGCTGCCGTTGTATGAGATATAGAATCCTCCGTCATTACCAAGAAGCAAATGGTCGGGATTGTCCGGATTAATCCAGAGGGCATGGTGGTCTACGTGGATTTTTTCCCCGGTATTCTTTTTAGTGAAGGTGCGGCCTCCGTCGATGGAAACGTACAGGTATGTCCCCAGCACCCACACTTTGTTGAAATTCTTCGGATCGACTCGAATCTGGCTGTAATACATAGGCCGGGGATTCAATTCATTCATGAAGGTCCAGGTATTGCCGCGATCTTCGGACCTGTAAACGCCGCCATTTTTATTCTCGAAGATGGCGTAAACAATATTGGGATGAGACTTGGCAATGGCGATTCCGATACGTCCCGTATCCCCATCCGGCAAGCCTTTGGTAAGCTTCTGCCAGGTATCACCGCCGTCCAGAGAACGGTAAAGCCCGCTGTGAGGACCGCCTCCGACAAAACCCCATGCGCGTCTCCGCCTCTGGTACATGGCCGCGTACAGGACACGGCCCTTGTCCTCAACAACGATATCAACGGCTCCCGTGTCCTCGTTGATGAACAGGACTTTTTCCCAGGTTTTCCCGCCATCCTTTGTACGAAACAATCCCCGTTCCTCGTTCGGACCCCAGAGATGGCCCAAGGCCGCCACAAAAACGATGTCCGGATTTCCCGGATGTATCGCAATCCGGCCTATATGGTGCGTATCCGCCAATCCCATCGACCGCCATGTCTCACCTCCGTCGATAGACTTGTAAACGCCGTCACCCCAGGAGGAACTCTGCCGGCCGTTGGGTTCCCCCGTACCGGCCCAGACGATGTCTTCATCCGTCGGCGCAACAGCGATATCTCCAATCGAGAGCGAGGTTCCTTCCTCATCGAAAACCGGGGTCCAGGTTGTAGCATTGTCATCGCTCTTGAATATTCCACCCGATGCTGCTGCGATATAGATAATGTGCGGTTTCCCTACGACAGCTTCGACATCATCGATCCTCCCGCCGAATGAAGCCGGGCCGATCTGACGCAACCTGATATTTTTAAAATGATCGGTGTTGAGTTTCGCCGTGTCCTGGCAAAATCCCAATCCTGCATAGAGGACGACAACAGCCACGATCGAAAAGACACAAAACGCTCTAGCCCGAAACATAATGTCCCTCCTTGCACCGTTCACGGATGAAATCTCCATTTCATAATATATCTCAATCCACAAAAATTCAAATGTCAAATTTTTTCCGATCGAGAAAGCATTACCGTTGGCGTGATGATTCAGATCGAATGACAAGAGGTTGAGATCAGCACAATACGCTTTTGTCCAAGACCTCTCCACCTACACCACGCGGCTCCAACGAAATGCGGCCGCTCTATTTCTTTTTTGGTGGTACGACAGGCTTGGCAACAGCGGCCCGGATTCCTTTGCTCTCCAAGAGTTTCTGTAAATCCACAAAATCCTGCGTGATGAGGCCGTTCAATGCATCGATGCCTTTGATCAGTTTGTCACGGAGCTGTACGATCTTCCTCAACTGGGCTTGGGTCGGAGCCGAAGTCGAGGCTTGCAGCTGACCGGCTAGGTCCATGATTTCAAACTCGGGTCCACCCCACCCTCCCTTGAAATCTTTGATCAGTTCTTTGAACTTCTTTTCCACATCCTTCATCTTGGCGGATATCTCTTCAGGAACATCTTCTTTATCCTTGAGCATTTTTTTCAGCCGATCCATTTCCTTGACAAGTTTCTCTCCTTCCTTCTGTGCATCCTTGAAGGCACGCTGCAACTCACTGGCTTCCATGCTGGCTTCAAACCTGGCCTTCAATGCTTCGGTACCAGTATTGGCTTGCGGATCGACTTTGACGTTGAATTTTTGGGCCAGTTCCAGGTCCCGCGCTATGAGCTTAACCGTGTATTCTCCGGGAAGCGCAAAAGGCCCTTTATGAGGACCGAACCATCCCTCGTCTTCCTTTTTGGCTTCAAAGGAGAGAGGGTAGCGCAGGTCCCAGTTGATGCGGTTCATGCCCTTTCTGTCCGGACCTTCCAGCTCTCGAACGACACTGCCGTCGCCATCCAGGATGACGATTTTGACTTTTGGTTTCTCACATTGTTGAGGCTTCGGGTCTGATGAATCTTCTTCCTCTGCCTTCTCTTCGGATTTCGCCTGTCTCTCAGGAGGATCGTTCTTGAGATAGTAGGTAATCAAGGCTCCGTAGTCCGGATTTGGACCCGAGAACTCCGAAGCTCCTGGAGTAGGGAGTTCTCTCATTTCATAGAACTGAACAGCCTCACGGGGCGGAAACAGATAGGCTTCGGATTCCAGTACGCTCTTTTCGGTTTCTTCAAGGAATCCGATATCGTCCAGTATGATAATGCTGCGTCCATGGGTTCCGAGAATAAGATCGTTTTCCCGCGCATTGACTATGATGTCATCCACGGGAACACGAGGGAGTCCGCCATCGGCCAGAATCCAACTCGTTCCCCCATCGAGTGTGGCGAACAAACCGAATTCCGTCCCGGCGAAAAGAAGATTGGGATCTCTTGGATGCTCTGCAACGGCATTGACCACCATACCGTCGGGGATCCCTTTCGAGATCATCTTCCAGGTGGCTCCGAAATCGGTTGTTTTGAAAATATAAGGGGTAAAGTCGTCATCTTGATGACCGGAAAAAGCAACATAGGCGATTCCTGCTCCATGATGGGAGGCCAGCACGCGTGTCACCCAGCGATCCCCGGGCAGCCGGAATTTCTGTGTAAGGTTCGCCCAGTTTTTCCCGCCGTCCTGCGTCATTTGTACGTTTCCATCATCCGTTCCCACGTAGATCAAGCCGCTCTGAACCGGAGACTCGGAGATCGTCGTTAGGGTTCCGTAGTCCGAAACTCCATCATCACGCGAGAGCGTGTCTTCATTCCTCACGAGTCCCATAACAGGGATTTTTTTCCAATCCTGATTTTTGGTCAGGTCAGGGCTGATAACCTCCCAGCTGTGTGCCCTATCCGTCGTCTTGAAAAGTCTGTTTCCCCCGTAGTAAACCGTCTTCGGGTCGTGCGGCGAGATGACTAAAGGACAGCTCCAATTCCAGCGGTATTCCTCTCCGGGATCCTCCGGGACGGGCCGAATGCCTTTTTCCTCTCTGGTGGTGAGATCGACGAGATAGAGCCTCCCGGATTGAGACTCGTTGTATATGGTCGTGTGGTCCGTAGGATCGACCGCAGCATAGAAACCATCGCCGTAAGAGATGTTAACTACATCGCAATTCATGATTCCCAGTCTACTGTATGTCCGGCTGGGAATACCCCAGCTCCCGTTGTCCTGAGTTCCTCCGTAGATCCAGTAAGGAGTCCTGGTATCGATTCCTATGGCGTAATACTGACCGATAGGCAGATTGTCCAGAAAGTGCCAATTTTTGCATCCATCGTATGTCATGTAGAGCCCGCCGTCATTGCCTAAAATCATGTGGTCCGGATCTTTGGGATTGATCCACAGAGCGTGATGGTCCACATGGATCTTTTCTCCCGTACCCTCGCTGCTGAATGTCTTCCCTCCGTCTATGGAAACGAAAAACGGACTTCCCAAAGCCCATATCTTGTTCGGATGCTTGGGATCAACACGAATCTGACTGTAATACATGGGACGGTGGTTGAATCCGCTCATTTTTGTCCATGTCTCACCACGGTTCTCGGAACGAAAAACTCCTCCGTTTTTATTCTCTATAATGGCATAGACGATGTGTGGGTGGCTCGGGGAGATGGAAATCCCGATGCGGCCGATGTCTCCGTTCGGCAGACCCTCTGTCAATTTCTCCCAGGAATCACCTCCGTCCAGCGACCGATACAGCCCGCCATGCGGACCTCCGCCAACGAATCCCCAAGCCCGCCGCCGGCTCTGGTAGGCAGCCGCATACAAGATACGGCCGTTGCCTTCCATGGCTACATCCACTACGCCAGTATCCGAGTTGATCTCAAGCACATTCTCCCAAGTTTTTCCCCCGTCCTTTGTCCGGTAGAGGCCTCTCTCAGGGTTCGGTCCCCAGAGATGACCAAGAGCCGCCACAAATACGATGTCGGGATTCTGAGGGTGGATCACGATGCGCCCCACACGCTGGGTTCCTTTCAACCCCATGTATGTCCAGCTTTCGCCCCCGTCCAAAGATTTGTAGACACCGTCTCCCCATGAGGAGCTCTGCCGTCCGTTGGGCTCACCCGTTCCCGCCCAAACGATATCCGGGTCCGAAGGGGCGATGGCCACATCTCCGATAGAAAGAGAGATCCCTTCATCATCAAAAACCGGCTTCCATGTAATGCCGTTGTTTTCCGTTTTGAATATCCCTCCAGAGGCCGTTGCCACGAAGATGACTTTGGGATTGTCGATAACGGCCTCTATATCATCGATACGGCCTCCAAAACATGCCGGGCCAATCTCCCGCCAGGGGATGTTCTTGAATAATGTCTTTTGCGAATCATCGGATCCCTGGGAAATCCCTATCCCTGATATGAACAGGGCTCCGATGAGAAGAAATAAAATCCGCCCATACTTCACATTCCGCAGCATAAAAACCTCCTTTTTGTGAATAATTCGCATTAATAATGCAAAGCCGGTAAAGGACTGGCTTTTTTGAAGGATTCGTTAAAACGATTCGATTCCAAATGTCCGACTCCGGCTTATGGCACTTAAATTTATATAAATTCGAGACACTCTTTGTCAACATTTCCCTCAAACGAACCTGACGGGATGAATGAAGCGAATAGAAGCTCCTGACCCAACCTAGCCGGCCATCCCGGTTTGTTCTTCCAGAGAAACCGGTGAAGCAGGGCGGCTCAACCCAGGGATTCGGTCAGGACACGGACCCAGTTCCCGCCCATGACCTTTTCAATCTGAATGCTCGTGAAGCCTCTTTTCTCCAAAGCATGTTGAATGGTGGTGAACCGCCGGATATCGTTCAACTCCGGAATGACCGCATGTTTGGGCAGTTCATCGAAACCCAATACACCTGCATGCTGTTTCCACCAAGGATAGTAGGCTTTTGCCACCTCATCGTTATTGTTGTTCAACGCAGCCGCCTCCAGGTGCCCCGCAATATCATAATCATTGGAAATTCCGACGGTATCGATACCTCCGACTTTGATGACATGCTCCAGCTGCCGGATGTATGAATCCACAGTTGGAACCGGATCTTGGGTAAGCCAGAAACTCATAGAGAAAATCCCGACCACACCTCCCGTCTCCGCTATAGCCCTGATCCCGGAGTCCGGCACGCAGCGGGCATTATTGACCAGAGCTCGGCAGCCGGTATGTGAGATGATCACAGGTTTTGTGCTCCGGCGGCAAACGTCCAATACCAGGTTTTCGTTTCCATGGGAGATATCCGGTACGATTCCCAACTCGTTCATCTTTGCAACGGCTTGTACCCCAATCTCTGTCAGGCCCGTCCATTCTTGTTCTTTTACCAGGCATCCTCCGGCAAACGGATTTCCGTAATGATGGGTCATTTGCAGAACCCGCAATCCCATTTCGTAGAAGATATCTATCATGCCTATATCTTCGGCCATGGGTTCCAGACTTTGGAATTGGAGGAAGACGGCAAACTTTCCGTTGAGATGCGCTTCTTTGATCTGGCTTCCCCGTGTTGCCAGGAAAAGACCCAGGTCATTCTCCCTTAACAGCTTGTTGGCTGAAGCGATGGATTTCAAACAGGGAATCATCCGCCTTACGAATTTTCCGTCTAGCAGCTCGACTTTCGATACATCCCAAATCAGGCCGCTCAAGCCCGAATTCCTGAGGTCATCACGCACAGGGCGGAAAAAGGTCATACCGTCAAAATAAAGCGGATGCCCCGCCCGCTCATGAGAGATTTCTTCAACAAACGAGTGCGACTGCGAATGGGCGGTTTTTCCGAATCCCATCAAGGTTGATCCGGCCAGAACACCCAAACTCTTGGAAATAAATTCCCTTCTCTTCACGGCGCCTCCCTTTCCAATTTTCGATATTATGGATTGAAAGTTTTTTGATAGCAAATATCGACATTTTTTATAAACGCTTCAGAATTAGTTGTACTTGCCGATTAATGGTGTCAACAGCTTCCCCGGTTCATAAACGACCCCGCCTTTGACAACCATGTGCACTCGCCGTACATGACTGATGTTTTCGAGAGGATCGGCATCGAGAACGACAAAATCCGCCAATTTCCCCGGTTCGACAGAACCCAAAAGATCCGATCTCCCGAGGGCATAAGCCCCGTTCACCGTGGCCGCCTTGAGCACTTCCATCGGCGCCAGTCCTGCTTCAGCGAAAATCTCCATTTCCCTCCAGAGAGAAAATCCCGGCAAGAGGCTGAAACCCACCTGATCGGTTCCCGTGCTCAGGATGCAGCCCGCCTCATGAGCCAGACGTATGAACTCTTTGTTCTTGCTCAAGATTTCTTCCCCGTCCGGGAATACGGGTTTCTCTATTCTCTCAAGCAGTTTTCCCCAGGCTTCCGGAGTATAAAACTGTTTTTGTTCTTCCATATGATTGCGCGCCAACTCCATAGGTTCGACGACATCGGCCGTGGGCGTCAGAACAACCCTGTGCTCGGCTGCCAGTCGGAGGATATCCAACATTTCTGATCCAGACATATCCAGTTCCGATAGGATCTTCATAACTTTTTTGAAGTCCTTTTGGTCGATATCTTTGGGCAAGATATCGGGCATGGCCAAAATCCCATGAAAAAGTTCATCGATGCCCATAGCGATGGCTTCTCTATAGGTGACTGCCCCGATGTGACCTATGACTTTAACCCCGTAAGCATGGCCGTGTTCGATAGCCGCTTTGAGAACATCCCCTTTCATGGAAGCATAGATCTTGACCGACGTTGCTCCGTTCCTTATCAGCTGGTCGATTTTAAGCTTGACTTCTTCCGGTGTCACTACGGGATTCATCCATCCCACAGTGACCGGATCGCCCTCGACATAGGGGCCGGAATGGAAGTACCTCGGACCTAAATACCGCCCGGAGTTGATGCGATTCATCAAGCCGATATCGCCTTCAGGTTCCATGGACCCGGGCGAACGGACAGAGGTAACACCCGCGGCCAAATAAAAAGCCGCATGCATGTCACAAGTTGTGTGCCGGGTCGTCATTCCGCCGAAGAGATGCCCATGGGTATCAATGAGACCGGGGATTACATATTTATCACTCAAATCCACTACGGTCAATCCGGCCGGAGCACGAAAACCTTGAGCAGAGGTCACCTTCAGGATGCGACCGTTGGCAGTTTCGATCAATACGTCTTCGATTGTTTCTCCTGAGGAGGGGTCGATAAGCCTTTTAGCCTTGAAAACTAAATGCTCAGCAACCGGTCTGATCCTCTTGGTCTGTCCAAAGGCGCCAAAAGCCATGAAAAAAAACAGAATAGAAACAGCCGGTATAATCAAATGTTTCCTGAAACTTCTCATTTGACCTCCTATTTTTATATCTATATAATTATAAAACATGGTTGGTCAAGCTATGTTCAACTTAATTTTCAACCCCACCCTTGGAGGGAAAATATGAAGCCTACCCGAAATTTCAAAGCAATCGTTTTCTTCCTGTTTCTGATTTGCCTGGTTTTTTGGGCACGATCGACCCCGGCCGCAGTGAAACCGCCAAAGGATTTTGAAAAGGCAATAGAAGGATTCCGTGTGTTCTACCTCGACCAGCTCAAGACCCACGGCACTGTGGGCAGTACCTTCATGTTTCTCCACGATAACAAAGTCCTGGCTCAAGAATTCTTCGGACTGGCAAATATCGAACAAAATCGCAAAGT
>JAFGNQ010000436.1 GCA_016926925.1 Candidatus Aminicenantota bacterium | reverse complement strand
GTCTCCTTAAACCCAGCTACGGAAGTCTTTTCGGGCTTTTCTCCCGCGATATCGACGTACGCTTAATTAATTTATTTGACGCGTTTCGCCCGCATGATATTACCTTGAACAGTCAGAACCATCTCGGTCGTTTTTCCGTTTTCCACTACGAATTTGATGTTGTAGCCTTCGGCTCCCTTGATCGTGAACTCCGTACCTTTGTAAGGAACGAGTTCCTGATTGGGCTGACCCGCTACGGCGACGACCAGGGCTTCCCCTTGAAGAGAGACCGTGGCTGTTGTTCCCATGATTTCATACTCTCCCACAAACTGGGATAAAAATTTCGGGTCTTTCATCTCCTCAGACGCTTTTCTCGCGAAAATGATCGGAGCAACGGCAGCCTCGAGCGGTACGCTGACTATATCGATATCGCCCTTGAGATTGGTGTGGAAGGTGATCATGAAGCCGCCGCCCGGACCCGCTTCTTCGTCCTCATCCACGGCTTTGAACACATCGTAGTGCCAGTGCTCCAGCTTGAATTTCGAGGAGTTGAACTGCCCTTTCAACGTGTCATCGGCAAAAACGACGGGGATGACACCGTAAGCCGGATGCTCGTATTCACCGGCATAGTCCTTCAAAGCATGGGAAGGCTGTGTTCCTTCGACCCGGGCTTCTTCTTTTTCCTTTTCTTTGGCTTTGGCCTCTTCCCTGTCCTTCTTCTGTTTTTCCCACTTCTCCAGGCTGAGCTTTTCCCATACCGGATCAAGGCCGAGCACCATATCCAGGACATAGCCCATGGCCATTTGAAGGAATGGTGTTCCCGCCAAATTCGTCAGAATGACGGCACCGCAGTTGTCATTGGGCATGAACCCGTTGAGAAAGTAAAATCCGTCGATGGCACCCCCGTGATGAACGAGCTTATGACCCCGGTAGGTCTCGAGAAACCAGCCCAGACCATAGCTCATGATCGACTGATCATCGGGCTGCACCGTGAGCATCGGTTCTCTGATGAACATGGCCGGCGTGTACATCTCTTTCTGTCCGGCTTCGGAGATGATCTGTTTGTCGCCGACCTTGCCTTTATTCAGATGGAAGAGAACCCATTTCAGCATGTCGTTGACATTCGAATTGATAGAGCCGGCAGGGCCGATGTTGTCGATATTCCGGAAAGGAATCGCCTTGATTTCTTCCTTAATTCTCACATAAGGATGCGAGTAGTCGTCCGATTTCTTGGATATCTCGACGGAACAATTGCTGCTGGTCATCCCCAAGGCGTCAAATATTCTCTTCTGTGTGAATTCCTCCCAGGTGCTGTCAGTGACCTGGCCCACAAGGTAGCCGGCTGTCAAGAACATCAGGTTGTTGTACTGGAAGATCTGCCGAAAATCCGCGCTGAAATCCAGATACTGGAGACGGTCAAAGATGTCTTTTCGGCTCAGGGGCGATCCGTACCACATGGCATCGTGCCGCGGCAGGCCGGATTTATGGCTGACCAGGTCACGGACGGTCATCCGGGCCGTGGCCACATCGTCTTTCAGCTTGAACGTGGGCAAATAAGCCTGAACGGGCTCATCCCATTCGACCTTTCCATCGTCGACTAAAATTCCTAAGTCCATGGTCGTGAACGCCTTCGAGGCAGACCCGATAGCAAAAAGGGTTTCCGGAGTGACGGGAAGATTCTTTTCCACATCCCGCAGTCCGAATCCTTCTGCAAAAATCACTTTCCCGTCCTTGACGATACCGACACCGATACCCGGAACCTCCCATCTCTTCATTTCTGTGTTCATAAATGCCCGAAACTTTTTCAGCTTGGCTTCAAGCACATTATCTGCTTTGGCTTGTTTCGTTGATGCCGTAGCAATGGCGGCAGTCGTACCGGCCGGATTGCTTTGATCCGCCGCATAGGCGCATAAATTCCCGGATGCAGAGACCAGAACAAAAAGAACCAGGAACAATGCACTCAATTTGGCAGGAAATCTGATTTCATGTCGCGGATGATTCATATTTACCTCCTTGGTATGTCTACGAAATAGCCTTATATCAAAATTTTCCCGCTTGTACAATCTCAACGTAAAGTCCAAGGCTCCTGAAATATCCGGTTCAGATAGAATCCTCTATCTGTCAATCAAACAAAACTCCCTACATTTAATGAATATGAAGGAGAGGCGGTCTGATCTGTTGATCCGGTTTAATAATTTTGCATATGGAAGAAAAAAAAGCTAATATGATAAGTCAACTTTTATCTAGGAGAGTGCCATGCGTCTTTATCGTTTTATTTCCGTTTTCGCTCTTTGTGCATTGAGCTTTGTTTTTTTGAGCTGCTCAACAGCTTACAAGGAACCATTGGATGTAGCTATCTTGAACGGACAGATCTATGACGGCTCGGGCGGGGAGCCCTATATTTCGGATGTCGGTATTAAGGATGGAATGATCGTTCATATCGGAAAAATCAAACCCAATGCCGAACGTGTTATCGACGCCAAGGGCTTAGACATCTCTCCCGGTTTTATCGATATACACAATCACGCCTTTTTCATTTTGGACGATGAGCTTAAGGCCTTCGTAGGCGACGACTTCGATATAAATGCGCTGCGCGCCGTCAAGAATTATCTTACCCAAGGCGTCACCATGCTCGTATCCGGAAACTGCGGTGCCGGCGATTGTAAAATAAAGGAACTTTTCGCAGACGTCGAGAAAAACGGGATGGGCCCTAATCTCATGCAGCTCGTCGGTCACGGAACAATCCGGCAGCAGGCAATGGGAATGGCCGACCGGGAGCCCACCGAGGAAGAGATGGAGCAGATGAAGGCCATGGTAAGGGAAGCCCTGGAAGGCGGCGCCATCGGACTCTCGACCGGACTCTTCTATCCTCCGGGCTGCTATGCCAAAACCGAAGAAATCATCGAACTGGCGAAGGTCGTGAAAGAGTACGGGGGCATCTACGCCACTCATGTCCGAGACGAGGGAACCAACATGATGGGCGGTGTTGAAGAAGCCATGCGCGAAGCCATCCGTATTGCAGAGGAAGCCGGCGTGCCTGTCCAGATTTCTCACCTTAAAGCCTCCGGTACTTTGGGGCAAGGCAAAGCCGAAGCCATCACGAAAATTTTCGAAGAGGCGCGGGCCAGAGGAGTGAAGCTCTATGCCGACCAGTATCCCTATGCGGCCGGATCCACCAGCATCGCCCCCATCGTCCTGGACCGCTGGATCATGGCCGACGGGAAATGGGTGGAGCG
>JAFGNQ010000435.1 GCA_016926925.1 Candidatus Aminicenantota bacterium | reverse complement strand
CGAAGTACGGCTACATAAACACTTCGTGTAACCGCCCTTCCCATAGCCGACATGTTCAGCCATCCCGGGGTCAGGCCGACATCCGTCGAGGCCGTAAAGAAGATGTATTTCCCACTCTTATCGAAAGCCGGGAACCGGGCATCGCTCAGCCCGTCCGTAAGCTGATAAGCTTTGCCATCGTCAAGGGAATAGACACAGATGACGTTCATGTGACTCTGGATTTGCTTGGAGTAGGTCAGCCAACGGCTGTCCGGGGACCAGCTCATGTTGTAAGTAAAAGCCGGGTTGAAATAATAAGTCTCGTCCATTTTTATGGGAGTGCCCTTTTCTATGTCCAAGTACCAGAAATTGAGGCGTTTGTCGTTGAAGGCGATCTTTTTGCTGTCCGGGGACCATAGTGGACTATAGAAGAAAGACGGGAGATCGCCGAGTCCGATCTTCTTTACCGTACCCTTTCCGGTTTGCTCCTGAATATGGAGTGCATATTCGCCCGATTCCTCGGAGAAGTAGGCGATCCATTTACCATCGGGCGACCAGGCCGGATCCCGCTCCATGACTCCCGTCGTGTTCGTCAAGTTCCGGATGTCGCCCTTTTCTGCGGGTACGGTCAGGATTTCACCGCGGGCTTCGAAGACCGCCCGTACCCCTGTGGGAGAGATTCCGGCATGGGCGATTCGACTCCCGACTTTGACATAGTGCGGCCGGATTTCAGGGAAATCCCCGCTGAGATGGACAGTGAGCTTCCTGGTTTGACCGGTTTTCAAATCGTAGATGTTCAAGGAGCCGAACTGTTCGTAGACGATGGCGCCGGGGCCGTATGATGCGGATTTGAAGTCCAGGCCGTCGTTGGCGATAACCTGCTGCACTTCTTTCGTGGAAAGGTCATAGGCGAAGAGAGTGATGGATCCGTTCCTGTCCGATAGGAAATAGATCTTGTCGCCGACCCACATCGGTTGTGAATCATTGGAATTATCACGCGGAATTTTTTCCACTTTCAAGCTCGATAAATCGATGATCCAGACGGGTGTCGTCTGTCCTCCCATGTAGCGCTTCCAGGCGCGCTGCCACTGCATGGTGGGAACATAGGCCAGACGTGTGCCCCCCTCTGAATACGATGCATCTACTGCCGTGGGAAGGGGAAGCTCTTCGGGCATTCCCCCTTCGAGCCCGGTGGTAAAGAGCCGTGGGACTGGAGAAAAACTGAGTCTTGAAGAACGAAAAACGACCCTTTTCCCGTCCGGCGTCCAGCCGACCACTTCATCCGGATCCGGGTGATAGGTCAGCCTTTTGGGGATTCCTCCGCCGGAGGGAATGACATAAATATCTGTATTGCCGTCATACTGGCCGCTGAAGGCTATGAGATTTCCGTCCGGGGAGAAAACGGGATTGGCTTCGATGCCCTCGCCTGTTGTAAGTTGACGTGCTTCGCCGCCTTCGCGGCTGACAGTCCACAGATCTCCGGCAAATGCGAAGACGATTTGCGTCTCGCTCAGAGTCGGCTGCTGAAGAAGAAGCGGCGTTTCCGCTTCACCGAAAGAAAATCCTGCCGCAACGATCAGAGACAAGATGAAAAATCCGAATTTTTTCAGTGCTGCCATGATGCCCTCCTTTTTACCGAATACCTCTTAAGTGTGATTTTCGAAATTCAACTCTATCGCACACGTAAAGGATTGTCAATTAGCCCAGGATGAGCAGCCGTGTGATTCCTTGCGCGGGCTGAAAGCTTGATGATGTTCGCATCAGGTTTCCGAACGTCAAAGGAGTGACAGCCTGACAGAAATCTAAAGGCAGAAGGAGATCAATGCGATCTTCTCAATCCGAATTCTGGGAACGGACGAAAAGACAGCCTTCGCCTTTTTCGCCTGTTTCGGGGTCAGATAGCGTAATCGTGATAACCGAATATGTGTCATCCTCTGTTTTTTCAGGGAGTGCAACCTGAATGAGATACCCGAACATGTATTGATTTGAACCCGAAGCCTCGCGGACTCGATTTATTTCGAGAATTTGAACATGTCGATTATCGATCGTAACCTCGATGTTATCTTTTTCCAGCTTCGGAGCGATGTCGATCACCGGAAGTGCATTTAATTTTTCCATGCCTCCGGCCTTTTCGATTGCAGTTTTTGCCATGGACAGGCTCATGGGTCTGAAGTAGATTTGGTAGGAGGGGTAGGCCCCTTGGGGCCTCCAGGCATTCATGGCGTAGACCTCCATCCGGTCGAAACGGGGATTGATCTTGAGATCTTTAAACGCCGGGACACTCCAAGCCCAGTATTCGAGGTATTTGACCTGGTAGTCTTTGACGGCGACCAGGGACATATACCGGCCCTTGGGAACTGTCATTGAGTAGACGCCGTCTTTGTCCGATATGGCGGTTGCTATATCATTGAAACGATCGTCCTTGAGAAACACCGAAGCCCCCTCTATGGGCTGCCCTTCAAAATCGGATACGCGACCGGAAATGGTGATGCTCTCAGCCTTTTCTGAGTCTTGTGACATTAAAGCTAATGCCGTAGTTGTGAGATATAAGAGAAAGATCACGATGAAATAGCTTTTGCCTTTCATTCTATTACTCCTATGGAATACATCTAGAAAAATATATTATACGATCATGAATGTATGATCCGGCAGTCCTTGTCAACTTGAATCTATAAAATAGTGTCCCTTACTGCTAAGGAAAGAACTCCGGCCCGATTTTACTGACTAATCTTTGAACTTTTCCGAGGCGGGCTCTCCGCCGATTCCCCAGTGCGTTTTTTGAATTTCGTGCACGATTACCTCTACTGCGTGAGAGGGAATCCCTAAATCGACAAAGACATCGGTTACATTTCGGATAACGGTTTTGGCTTTTTCTTTCCCGAAACCTTCCCAAACGTTGACATGGATGACAGGCATTTCAGCTCCTTTTCGACAGACGAATAATCGCGTGATAAGAATAATTTAGTTTCTTTATACACATAAATCAACAAGGAAGAAACATTCTCCGGATTCGGATCGATTTCTGTCTTACTGCCGAAATTCCCTCAGAAAGTCCAGACTTTTGGAAGCAAATTCTCAGGGTGATCCGGATTATCGTCAGTGGTTTTACCTAACAGGCGAGCCGATCTTGCTGAAGCGGCCGGTTATTTCTTCACGACTTTGGCTTTCAGGGTGAAAGTATAGGAATTCTCGTCGGCATCATCGTTCGGGATGGTGATGTCGATCTGCAGGTTCTTCTGCCAGCCGACAGGCAGGTTTGGAGCCGTAACTTTTACCGTACGGATTTTGAAATTCGTCGATCCCCCTTGAGGAACCGGAGTTCCAGGCTGCTTGGTGACGATGAAATATTTTGCTTCCGGACCGCTCAGAGTAACTTTATCCGGAGAACCCGTCAAATTCAACTCTGCTGTTCCCAAGTTTTCCACGGTGATAACTATGTCTTTTCCGATTATCTTATCCAGGGAGATCGTTCCCAATTCATTAAGAGAGCCGTCCAAGAAGTTCCGGCTGCCCCGCCTGACATTGATTTCAGGCGACGGATTCGCCATGAGCGACTGGTAAAGATTGAGCATTCCTTCCGTAACGCAGGTGTCGATGAGGGAGGGGAGAGGCGTGACGTTGTCCAGAATTCTGGCTATTCTTTCTGCTACGGATTCCGAAGGATATTGTGCCGCCATCAATGCCACCGCTCCAGTGACATGAGGGGTCGCCATGGATGTTCCCATTTTGTATTCGTATCCATAGAAATTGACTGTTCCGATTCCGACATCATCGATGAGCCAGCCAGGCCACTCCCATGAGAAATCGGTTACGAGATGGAACCTGAATCTGAATTTATCAGTCTTGACGAAATCGGGGATTGTACAATTCAATGGAATGTACCAGTAGATGGGGTACTCCGAGTAGTCCATCAGAGAGTGCCAGGTGCCCCCGCTGTCTCCCGAGACCTCGACATAAGCATGATCGATGCCGGGCTCGAAGAGCATTGCGGATCCGAAGCCGATGAATATGTCCTGTCCGACATATCCCGAAAGATCGATGTCTGTTGCCGTCATGAGCCACGAATCCGTATCCGGTAAATAATAGGCACCCGGAGAATCGCTCCAGAAATGAGGAGGGCTGGGGACAGGAAAATCGGGATTGACAAACAATTCCTGCTCGGTCGTTATCGCCCAGCTGTTGTTAATGCCTCCTGTCGTCCATTTTCCCGCCCCTGATTCCATATCATCGAAAAAGATATCTCCCGCTTTGGGATAGTACAATCCGGGATATGTGCTCAAAATGTCCGTTCCGGGTGCGGCCAGATCGACACTCGTTTTCCCGTAGTTGAAGTTCTGATAGCCGAGATAATCGACGGCAGTAACCGAAATGATATTGGCACAGGTGTATGAAGAGGGATAATGGGGCGATACGTCGTTATCCATGTAATCGTTTCCGGCTGCAGCGCAGAACACGATACCTGCTGTGCCCAAGGCGTTGATAGCGCTCTCCATCACCGGGTCGTAATCACCGCCTCCGAAAGAGGCGTTGACCGCGACGATGTTCTGCCCGTAGGTTGTTTTAAGGTCGAGAAGATAATCGATACATTCGATAGCATCCGCATCTTCTCCCCATCCCGATGCATCGATAAACTTGGCCGCGATCATTTTGACATGCCAGTTCACCCCGGCGACTCCCAAACTGTTATTGCCGGCAGCACCGATGGTTCCGGAAACATGAGTGCCATGGCTGTGTTCGTCGATGGGATCTCCGTTGTTGGCGATGGCGTTGATACCGAAAATATCATCGGTGTAGCCGTTTCCATCGTTGTCGATGCCGTCCGCAATTTCCCCGGGATTCACCCACAAGTTGGGAATGAGGTCCGGATGATTGTAATCGATGCCGGTGTCGATTACCCCTATGATGACACTCGAGGAGCCCACGTTGATATCCCAAGCTTCAGGAGCATCGATATCGACGTCCGGTGTTGCCCCGAACTGACCTGTGTTGTGGAGACCCCAGAGATAGTCCCAGTTTTCGTCGTTGGGAACCGTGTCATCCACATGCTGAAGGTAGTTGGGAGATACGGCGGAAACTTCCGCCAGTTTTTTGAATTCTTCCGTCATCTGGAGGGTCGTTTTGAATTTGGATTTGAAATGCGCGTATTCGCAGGCATCCTGCTTGGTTAAAGCGCTGTATCTTGTGATGACCGTCGACAGGTTCGAATCGGCGATGGAATCAACGATGTTTCGTTTCACTCCTCTTCTGAATTTGATCAGGACTTCCCCTTCCACATACAGGGCTCCATTCTCCTTACGGACTCCCAGAGGAATCCTTCTGCCGGGATCGATATCCGAGATAGGGAAAAAGGCATAGACAAAATAACTCACACAAAGTGCCGCTAGAGAGAAAATGACAAGACGTAAGTATTTATTGCAGACACGATTGGGTTTGATCATAATCTACCCCCTACAGCCTCCCTTTTATCAGACTGCTACCCCTATGATGCCAAAGGGAGAGCACGTTTGTCTATCGCCTTTTTGGATGATTTTGGGGGTGAATCGTAATGGCCACAAACACGCCGAGGTATCTGTTGTCCTGTTCCTTTCTGTCCAGTTTGAAGGGAACAAAACCCGAACTGTCTTTAATGGTGATGGAGTGCAGATAGTTGTTATGCATCGGGAAGCCTTTAGAGGAAGAAAAGGCAACTGCTCCCCGAAAATCGTTTTCTTTGGTTCGATCTATCGTCTTCCTGAACCGGCCCACCCTGATCTCGGTCGTGCCCTTGATCCTTCCGGTTAAAGACACCTCAATATGGGGAAGTGGATGGGGTGATTGAAGCAGGACAGACGTTTCTCTTTTCCCTTTCGTCCAGAATCCCCCGAGTTCATGCCCGTAGTGATTTGCATCTTGGAAAAAGATTTCGCAACTCTGCTCCTGATATGCATCTTTTCGATCCAGCCGAATATCGAAAAAAGCATATGTCAACACGAGAAGAGAAAGACAGATCACAACGCTCAAGTGTCCGGCTATACTCAAGGAGGCGGATTCGGGCTTCGTTTTTCCAGCTTTTTTTATGAAAATAAGGGAGATGACGATTGCTCCGATCATCCAAACAATCAGTGGAATCCAACGGATCGCCTCCAGGCTGATGAGTGGAAACATTTTTTCAAAGTCGATGAATGTGTTGCTCAATACGAGCAAAAGATTGCTTGCCGTAGCCTCATCGTACAATCCGGATGCGGTGTTATCGTGGTAGAGCAACCAGGGGTTTTTCAGTGCCATCCAGACTACAAAAAAGCTCGAGGCGACAGTCGCGCTCATCACGATTGACCGAAAGCGATTCCGGCTCGCTGTTAAGGAAAAACCTGTGAACAGAGCCAATATCCAAATGACGGGTATCATGGGTCTTCCAGGCGGGCAGTAGCCACCCCAGTAGTAGTAGGCCGAGAATATCCCGAAGACGGAGAAAACGAGCACGAGGTAAAGGGCCTCTTTTTTTTTCTGTTTCCGGAAATAGAACAGGCCGGCTATGCTGAGCAGATAAACAGGTGTATAGATAAAAATTCCGAATCTCTGATCTAAAAAATAGCCTACGACCCGGCTGAAAAATTCAAGAAAATCCGATTTTAAAAAATGAGTCAGCCACACCGGCGTCGAGGAATCGAGAGGGGCCCCCCTGTAGACCGAGGAAGGAGCAAAACTCCCGTAAAGATTCCAAAGGAAACGCAGAAACATCCCAGCCGATAGAATTATAGGTGCGAAAAACAAAAGGAGTTTTTGCCGTTTTTTCTCAATCGCCGATCCTCGAAAAGCGAGCAAGGATGCTATGAAAAGGACGGCGGAGAGGACGATGTACTTGACTCCGAACCAAGGCAACAGCGCAATTCCCATCCCGGCTAGGAAAACACATCGGGAATGGGTTTCTTTCTTGAGGATCATGTATCTGATCAGGAACATGGCGATGAGCGCAGCCGGGATCTCCGGATAGATCAAGTGGGAGTAGAAGAGAACAGGTGCCGTAAAGCAGAATACAGCCCATCCGAGAAGGGCAATATCCTGTCTTTGAGTCATGTCCCGGGCGATGAGGAATAACATCAGTCCGGACAAAGCTGTCAAGAGACAGAGGGGAAGTCTGGCGAAGAAGACGATGATTTGTCTTTTAATCTCGGGCTTGTTCGTCAGGCGCGGGTCGAGCTGTGCCGCCTTTTCCCCGATATAAAACGCCGGTAGCACCAATACGGATACCGCCGGCAGGTGCTTTGAATATTGATAATGATCTCCTTTTTTCCCCCTGAAGGCATGGGATCTCAAATCTCCGGGGTAATATTCCAGGTAGTCCTTATTTTTGTAATTATTGAAGAGATTGATGTCTCCGTCTTCCAAGATGCTCTTGGTGATGAGCAGGTAGTGTGGTTCATCTCCAGTAAAGGGTTGAGGGGGGAATACGATTCCTGTGGCATACAGGACAAAGACAATAAAGGCCGACAGGAAGACAAAAAGCGACAGATGTTTTGGAGGCATTCTATTCGGACACAATGCTCCGGCGAATTTCGGTAAAATCGTTGTTTGAGGACGAGCCCTTTTCAAGCGGGAAAGCAGAACGCCCGTTAAATATAGAGAACCCAATAAAGAAAGAGGCAAGAGAAACCCCCGTATATCCTTGAGAATGACCACATACGGCAAAAAGACAAGATAGAGGAGAAGAACCGGAGAAAGCGCGGCCAGGAGCTGCTTTAAGATCTTAGCGGCCGGCTGTTTTGTCTTTTCTGACAGATGGATTGTCAAGTAATGAACGAGTTTGTGGAGGATGAATGCGATCAAGATAATCAGGATTGCGAGGAGCGAAACAAATAGGAAGATCGAGTCGTTTAGCCATTTCGGAAAAGAAGATAGGAATTGATGCCTGATATATACGGCGATGGCCAGCACTTCCAGGCTGAAAAGGAAAACCAGAGATTTGGATTTAAACATCACAACTATGATTCTGTATGACTTTACGTCAAGAAATGTACCACATTTTCAATTTCGAGTCATATGTTTTAAAGCCGCGAAATAAGAATGCGGGCGGAATGGAACACTTGATGGAATGGGCCGTTAACGATTATCATGAATGCCGGAGAGAGAGCCATGAGTCAAATGCGGATGGGAATTATCATCCCGTCATCCAACACGACGATGGAAACCGAATTCGGGATGTTGGCCTCCGGCTGGGCGACCGTCCACTCGGCAAGGGGACCTCATCGACAACAGGGAGGTGGGCAAATTGGCCTCTCAGGCTGCCTATGAGCTGTCAAAAAAGGTCTTTATGCCCGAATCCGCTGCCCTCTTTATCAGCTGTACGAATCTTCGAACCGTAGAAATCATCGACCGGCTTGAAAAAGAATTAAGAGTTCCGGTCGTTTCCAGCAATACAGCCACCCTATGGGCTGGGATGAAGGTCCTGGGTGTTGAACAAAAAATGAAGGGATACGGAAAGGTCTTTGAAAGTATGGAACTTATTTCTCCAACAAACGTATACAAATAATGAAAGGACTCAAAATGAGGCTCGTCTCACGGCTTGAAGAAATCATTCTCTTGAGCATCTGGAGGCTTCGTGATAACGCCTACGGCATCACTATTCTAGATGAAGTCGCCGGGTCAACGGGGAAAATGTGGCTGACCGGCTCCATCTATGCCTCTCTGGCAAGGCTCCTCAAGCAGGCACTTGTCGAATCCTACGAAGGGGATCCTATCCCGGAACGTGGGGGCAGGAAGAAAATTTTCTATAAGCTGACGCCTAAAGGTCATAAAGCACTCCTGGAAGTCAAGAAAGTCAATTCCACCATCTGGCGGGGATTGCCTTTTCCTGAAACCGAGGACGAATGATGCGACGGTCGCCTTCGCCCCTGGCCGCTTGGGTTTTGGGGAAAATGATCGATCCCAACGTATTCTATTCCGCGCTCGGGGATTTCGAAGAGCGTTTTTATTCCAGGGCTCGGGATTACGGGCTGTTCCGAGCGCATCTGTATTATTGGTTTCAGCTGTTTCTTTGTATTCCCTCCTTTTTCAAAAACCTCTTTTATTGGAGTTTCGAAATGATTAAAAACTATCTCAAAGTCGCCCTGAGAATTTTAAAGCGTCATAAAGCCTATTCGTTCATCAACATTATGGGACTTGCCATCGGAATGGCCTCCTGTCTTTTGATTTTGCTCTACATCCAGGACGAGCTCAGCTATGACAGATACAACGCAAATTTTAGCCGGATCTACAGAATCACAACATTGGCTCAAATGGGGGACACAGGAGTGAATGTTGTTGGCGCGGCTCCTCCAATGGCTAAGACACTCGTCGCGGAATATCCCGAAGTGGAGGATGCCGTCAGGTTTCAAGATAACGGAGATGTCCGCGTGTCATTCGAAGAAAAAAGCTTCAGGGAAAAGCGGGTCGTCTACACCGATGCCTCCTTTTTTAATATATTCACTGTCTCGCTTCTAGCGGGGGATTCCGAAAAAGCCCTTGCATCACCCCGGACTTTGGCGCTCAGTGAACGCACGGCGAAAAAGTATTTCGGGGAGAGCGATCCCATCGGCAAAACCCTGATGTTCGACGGCAAAGTCGATTACAAAGTCACGGGTGTATTTGAGGAAATCCCGAAAAACTCCCATTTTCACTTCGACATCATGGCTTCTCTCTCTTCTCTTCCGGCCAGTCAAATGCCGGTCTGGCTCAATTTCAATTACGCAACGTACCTTCTTCTCAAGCAGGATGCGAATCCCAAAGTCATCGATGCGCAATTCCCTATGATATTTAAAAAATACGCTGGCCCTCAAATCCAAAAAGCCATGGGAAAATCGATCGAAGAGCTCTCAACTGATATGGGGATGAAAATCGAATCCTCCCTTCAACCCCTGAGAGATGTCCACCTCCATTCGGATCTGATGGGAGAGCTCGAACCCAACAGCGATGTTAAATACATTTATATAATGTCCATCATTGCCCTGTTCATTCTGATCATCGCCTCCATCAATTTCATGAACCTTTCGACTGCCCGGTCTGCAGGAAGGGCCAAAGAGGTCGGCCTCAGGAAAGTGCTGGGTTCTCAGCGAAAGGAATTGGTGAGACAATTTTTAACCGAGTCTCTGGTGCTGAGTGTCATCTCGTTGGTTTTCGCCTTTCTGCTGTTTCGGCTGGGACTGCGGCTTTTCAACAGCCTTTCAGGTAAAGAGTTCGCCATTTCGGATTTGAATAATGGATTTATGCTTACAGCCCTAGTGGGCATTACGGTGTTGACCGGACTCCTGGCCGGATGTTATCCTGCAATTTTTATTTCGGCGTACCGGCCTGTCAGTGTGCTCCGGGGACGTTTGCGAACCGGAGCTGGAACCATATCTTTGCGCCGGAGCCTTGTCGTTTTTCAATTCGGAGCCGCCATCGTCCTCATCGTCGGAACGCTCGTCGTTTTCAATCAACTCCGCTACATTCAAAACAAGAAGCTCGGTTTCAATAAAGAACAGGTCCTCGTTATGGACAACGCCCATTTGCTCAAAAGGCAGGCGGAGAGCTTTAAAAACGAGATTCTCAAGAATCCTGAAGTTGTCAGTGGAACCATCTCCAGTTGTTTGCCGGTTCCTTCGGGCAGTGAATATTTGATGGTGACCCCGGAGGGACAATCTCTGAGCGAGGAAACTCCTCCCATGGCAGTATGGCCCGTGGACCATGATTACATCAAAACACTGGAAATTAAGATTTTTTCGGGAAGAGATTTCTCGAGAGAGCATGCCACCGATCAAAGTGCGGCCCTCATCAATCAAAGGGCAGCCCTGCACTTCGGCTGGGAGAATCCACTCGGGAAGAGAATACAGAAGTTCGACACGGTCGGCGGGAAGCCGAAGGTTTACAATGTTATCGGTGTCGTGGAGGATTTCCATTTCGAGTCGCTTCGTGATTCCATAAAGCCGTTAGTCCTCTATCTTGGCCGGAGCACCGGGCTGATTTCCTTCCGCATAAAAACCGAAGATATTACCGGGACGATCGGCTTCATAAGGGACAGGTGGAATGAATTTTTACCCGGTGAGCCCTTTGTCTATTCTTTTCTGGATGAAAGGTTTTCCAGAACCTATGAAGCGGAACAGAAAATAGGAAAAATCTTTGGTGTCTTCGCCGGACTGGCCATATTTATCTCCTGTCTCGGATTGTTCGGTTTAGCGGCCTTCATGGCAGAGAAAAGGACCAAAGAGATCGGAATCCGCAAAGTTCTCGGTGCTTCTGTTGCAGGCATTATTCGGCTCTTGATCAAGGAATTTGTTATATTGGTCGGAATCGCCAATCTGATCGCTTGGCCTGTCGCATATTTCATCATGAGCCGGTGGCTCAATGACTTTGCTTACAGAATTTCTCTCGGCATTCATCTTTTTGTACTGGCCGGTTTGGTCGCCTTGCTCATCGCCCTTTCTACCGTGGTCTTCCAAGCCATTAAAGCGGCCCTTTCCGACCCCGTCAATTCGCTGCGCTACGAATAAAAACCCTCTTGAATTGCATTTGGATGTGCTGGCACGAGTTTCCCCGGACTGAATTTGTTTATACAGCTTTTCGTGCTCATCTTTTGCAGCCGGACTACGTTCATCCAATCCATTTGACTCATTTCCTGTTAATGATTATTCTATGCTGGTAGTGAATGGAAGGGGATCTG
>JAFGNQ010000074.1 GCA_016926925.1 Candidatus Aminicenantota bacterium | reverse complement strand
TCGAAGACATCCTTAGCGAACTCGAGAAGCCGGGACGCGATCCGCGTGAGGAGTTTCAATACGCCCAATTTTCAGAGGATGTGAAAGAAATTTCCGACCTCGAGCCTGGCATGATA
Organism: Candidatus Aminicenantota bacterium; assembly: GCA_016926925.1. Next base: position 8,316 of record JAFGNQ010000074.1, on the reverse strand, counting down.
TTAGAGGGAACCGTAACCAATGTCACCAATTTCGGCGCCTTCATCGATATCGGCATCCACCAGGACGGGCTGATCCATATCAGCCAAATAGCAGACAGCTATATAGATGATCCCCGAAAGTTCATCAAAGTCGGCCAGGTCGTTAAAGTCAAAGTTATCCAAGTTGACTGCGACCTCAGGCGAATCAGCTTATCGCTCAAAGTCTGATCATTTTTTCACTCAAAATTCCGGTCCATCCATTCCTAAAGTCAGCGCCTTGAATCGGTTTCTCAATCCTATCTGTTCTAAATCATTTCCAGTATCCTATCTCTACAGGTACGGACAGAATGTGTTCTATTACGGAGGTGTGGTCGATGCCGTCGATCCTGACTATAAAATCCCTCATGCCATTCAATTCTCTATTGGTCTGGAGCGGGAGTTTCTGCAGAATTTTTCCATGGGCCTGAATTTGATCTTTAAAAAAGAGAAAGACCTGATAGGATGGCAGGACAGAAGGGCAACATATGCGCAGGTTACGAGGGTATCCCCCGAGAACGGATATAATCTGTCTCGGGAGTTCGGAATTTTTTTCATAATCTTAGGATTGACGGTTGACAAACGTGCCTTTGAGACTTATAAAGCAGACCTAAAGGCCGCATCATTACGCTTCAAGGAGATAACTCATGACAGTAACGTCTTCCAAAAATAACATTCATGAAGGTTTTCAATTCCCACGCCTTTCAGCCGAACAGTGCCGCAGGATTCATGAGGCTTGCTTGGACATTCTGGAACGAATCGGAGTGCAGTTGGAGCTGCAGGATGCCGTTGAGCTGCTGCGGAAAGCCGGAGCGAAAGTCTTGGACGGCAATCACGTCCGTATCCCTTCCTCGCTCGTAGAAAAAGCGCTTTCGACTGCTCCCAAGTGCGTAACACTGTACGATAGGCAGGGCGACCCTGCGATTGAAGTCACCGGACACCGTTGTTTTTACGGCCCTGGTTCGGATTGTTTGAATATCCTCGATCACCGCAGCGGGAAGCGCCGGGATCCTGTATTGCAGGATGTGGTTGAGGGAACGGTTCTCTGCGATTATCTTGAAAATATCGACTTTGTGATGTCCATGGTTCTGCCCAAAGATGTGGATCAGACTTTCGCCGACCGCAATCAAATGGAAGCCATGCTGACCTACACAACAAAACCCATAATCTATGTCACCTATGAATTAGGCGGATGTCTGGACGCCGTTGCCATGGCCGAAGCCGTCGTTGGAGGGGCAGAAAAACTGCGACAAAAACCGATTTCTGCCTGCTACATCAATGCTGTTTCGGGTCTGCTCCACAACAAGGAGGCGTTGGAAAAGCTTCTCTTCCTTTCCTCAAAAAACCTTCCCTGCCTCTACCTCCCTTCTTCCACGGCCGCCGTAACAAGCCCCGTAACACCGGCCGGTAATGTGGCCATGGACTATGCCGGAGTTCTTGCCGGACTTGTGCTCTCTCAACTGAATCAGGAAGGGGCCCCGGTTATCGTCACTGGTATGCCGCCGGGAGGGACGTTCGACATGCGTACCATGATAACCTCCTATTGCGAGCCTGAACGCACGATAACGCAGGCTATGTCCCATTACTTCGGCCTCCCGATGTTTTCCATAGCCGGAGCCTCCGAGGCAAAAACCGTGGACTCACAATCGGCCGCAGAAGCGGCGTTGAGTCTTGTTGTCGAAAGCCTTGCCGGAGGGAACATGATACATGATTTGGGGTACATGGAATCGGGACTCACGTATTCCTTCATTCAACTCGTTCTCTGTGATGAGAGCGTCAGTTGGATCAAATCCTTTCTTAAAGCTTTCGAGGTGAGTGACGAGACTCTGGCTTTGGACGTTATCGCAGAAGCGGGGCCCGCCGGCCAGTATTTAAACACCGAACACACGTTCAAGCACTACAAGGAGCGCTGGTATCCAAAATATTTTGAACGCATGAATTATGAGACCTGGCTGCACAAAGGCGGAAAGAATTTCACAGAGAGGGTTTCTAAAAAAATCGATACCGTGCTGGCCGAACACAAGCCGGATCCATTACCTGCGGAAGTGAAAAAGCAATTGAGGAGAATTGTCGAAAATGCTAAATAAAGCAAACACCGGTTTCCTCAATCATTCCCAATCGCTATTTAACGAGAATATTCCAAGGGAAATAAATTCATAGATCCACGATAAACCCATGGAAATGCCTTCCCTGTGATAAGATGCTTTCAACATAGTAGGAGGAAATAGTGACAGCCAAAAAAAATATTCTCATTCCGTCATTTCTCTGCTTCATGTGCCTATGCCTCATCTTTTGTTCTCCAAAAAAATCCGTTCCCCAAGCTGCCGATATTATCTTTAAGAACGGCGCGGTCTACACCATGGATGAGACCCATCCATGGGTAGAGGCGGTGGTTGTCGGCGGAGAGAAAATCCTTTATGCCGGTAGCGACTCGGAGGCGGAAAAATTCAGGAAGGCGGATACAAAAATCATCGACTTGAATAAAAGAATGGTCCTTCCCGCTTTTTGCGATTCTCACATCCATTTAGTAAGCGGAGGAATCGAACTCAGTCAGTGCAACCTAAGCGAACTCCAAACCCGGGAGGAAGTATTTAAAAAAATCGAAAGCTACGTATCCCAAAATCATGATAAGCCATGGATCGTCGGCGGCGGCTGGGCTCTGCCTCTTTTTCCTGATGCTTGTCCCACCCGGGAGCAATTGGACCGCTTAATCCCTGATCGACCTGCATTCTTCTCAGCTGCAGACGGCCATTCAGCCTGGGTGAATTCTCTTGCCCTAAAAATAGCAGGAGTTACAAAGGACACTCCCGATCCGAAAGAGGGCCGTATCGAACGGGACAAAAAGACAGACGAGCCTTCAGGCACCCTTCGCGAAAGCGCCATGGAATTGATCTCCCTTCACCTCCCCGAGCTCTCTACGGAGGATTACATTCAGGGGCTCAAAACCGCCCAAGCCAAGGCCAACAGCTTCGGTATCACATCCATACTGGAAGCCAATGCGGACGAAAAAATACTGGAGGCCTACGCAGCTTTAGACAGCAGCCGGGAAATGACGGTGCGTGTTCTTGCTTCTCAATTCGTTGATCCCAAAAAAGGAGAGGCGCAAATAGAGGATTTGCTCACAAAAAGACGCCGATATCAAGGAAAGCTCCTTCGGGCAACGACCGCAAAAATCTTTGCCGACGGTGTGATCGAATCAAAAACAGCCACGCTCCTTGAGCCCTATCTAGACCGCCCCGGTTATCGTGGGATTCCAAATATCGAACCCGAAGAGCTCGACCGGCTGGCAGCAGCTCTGGACAAAGAAAAATTTCAGATTCACATCCATGCCATCGGAGACTGGGCTACCCGCATGTCTCTTGATGCCCTTGAGCGAGCTCAAGCGACAAACGGCCGTCGAGACTCCCGCCATCACATCGCACATCTGGAACTCATCAATCCGGACGACATCCCCAGGTTCAGCGAACTGGGTGTTTTAGCCAATTTCCAGCCTCTTTGGGCTTATGCGGACACCTATATCACCGAACTCACGGAACCGGCTCTCGGGCCCGAGAGGTCGCGCTGGCTTTATCCTATCGGAAGCATGGTCAAGAGCGGAGCCAAGATTGTCGCTGGCAGCGACTGGTCTGTTTCCTCGATGAATCCTCTCGATGCCATTCAGGTAGCTGTCACGAGGCGCGGCCTTGATGATACCACCGGGAAATCTTGGATACCCGAAGAAATCGTCACGCTTCCCATCATCCTGGCCGCATACACGATCAACGGCGCTTATGTTTGTCATCAGGATGAGCTCACAGGCTCGATAGTGCCGGGAAAATCCGCGGATATCATAGTGCTGAATAAGAATCTTTTTGAGATTCCACATGCTGAAATCCACAAGTGTAAAGTTCTGCTCACTCTTTTGGAAGGAAGGGAGGTATTCCGGGACGACGATTTTTGATCCCTTGCGTTTCTTCTGATGCGCGATAGGATTATTGAATAGAGTAGAAGTGTGATTTAACTTCCGTTCCGTGATATCACAGAGTTTGACCGGCCCGTTCGACTTTGATATAAACGGCATTTGAAACCCTGTGTAAGTGAAAGGAGGTATGCTGTGAAAATGGAAGAATTTGAAATGGAACGCATGCAGTCCACATGGGAAAACATCGTAGATTACGATATGAGTGAGAGTGGAATCAGAGCGGTCACTCTGAACGAATTGATGGAGATGGGCCTCGATTTGAATTCCGTCCTGAATACTCCCCTTGGCTACAGTCAGTCAAACGGGACTGTTGAGCTCAGAGAATCGCTGACAAAAGCTTATCCCGGTGCTTCTGTCGACAATATCGAAGTCACGAACGGCACTTCCGAGGCCAACTACATCGTCGCCCTGGTCTCCCTCAAGGAAGGCGATGAGATGGCCTTGGAAATTCCGAACTATATGCAGTTGTGGGGAGTGGCCCGAAGCTTGGGAGTCAAGATCAATACATTCTCCCTCGATTTTACAAAAATATGGGAACCGGACTGGCAGGAGTTTGAAGCCGCCGTGAATGAAAAAACACGTCTGGTCTATATTTCCAATCCCAATAATCCGAGCGGTGCCGTTTTATCGGATGAGGCGATGGATCGAATCGTGCGGCGTTGTGAAGATGTGGGGGCATTCCTTCTTGCGGATGAGGTGTACATCGGCGCCGAGCTCCGGCCAGAGCGGACCCGCACTTTCTGGGGTATGAGCGACCGGGTTATCGTAACAAGCGGGCTTTCCAAAGCTTTCGGAATACCTGGTATCCGCATCGGATGGATTGTCGGACCTGTGGATTTTGTCGGGGAATGCTGGGCGCAGCATGATTATATAACCATAGGCCCGAACAAACTCTCGGACTTGGTAGCTCGGACTGCCGTCGATCCGGACAACAGGGAAAAACTCTACAAGCGAACGCGGGAAATATTGAAGTCCAATTATCCCGTAGTCAAATTGTGGATCGAGAGTTTCGGAGACTTTTTTTCCTATCATTCCCCCCAGGCTGGAGCCTTTTGTTTCGTCAAGTACAAACCTGATATCCCGAGCCATGAGATTTGTCAAGCCGTATTGAAAAATCAGAGCACGCTCATCGTTCCCGGCAGTCATCTGGGAATGGAAGGATTCTTGCGGATATGGATGGGAGCCGAACCCGAATTTCTCAACGAGGGCTTGCATAGAATTGGAGAAGAAATAAAAAATATTATAAAATAGCTCTTAAGAAAGCTTGCGGCATGTCCAATTTTTTCCCACTGAAAAGAGGCGATCGATTGTTTTTGATCGCTCTTGTCGCCTTCACCGTAGTGTCTTTCCTGCCCTGGTCGCGTCGCATCGTTTTCGCTGGAATGTCTCTGTTCGGCTGGTTGATGGCCGTACTCATGGTGCTGTCTCCAACGTATGTCCTTATTCGCGTGTTTCTTGAGGGACGAAAAAGAGATAAACGGGATGGGATGAAATGACGATCGAACATTTTTTAGTTATGGCCTATCTCGCCGTCTGTATAGGAATAGGCATTCTGGCCTCACGTAAGGTTTTGACATCCCACGACGAATACTGGGTGGCCGGCCGGCGAATCGGATCTTTCGTCAATGCCATGGCCATTATGGCGGCGTTGGCTTCAGGAGGCTCCGTAATCGGCGTTATGGGATTGGCCTACGGAAGAGGAATTCCTTATACTCTGGCTCTCTTTGCAGGAGCTGTCGTAGGCTTTCCAATCGCCTCCATACTCATCGCCAGGCCCTTGAGAAATTTCGGTAAATTCACCATTACGGATTTCCTGACATTCCGCTACCCACACTCGATTGTGCGCTATTTCGTGCCTGTGCTCATAGTGGTGAGCTTCACCGCCTATATCGTGGCGCAAATGAAAGCGGCAGGAATAACGGCCTTTGTCCTCTTGGGAATTCCTTATGATACAGCGGTCACGCTGGCGGCGATCGTTTTCATTCTGTACGTCTCGATCGGCGGAATGGTTGCCATTACCTGGACTGACGTCGTGCAGGGCTTTCTCATGCTGACAATAGTCCTGGGAACGGCCTTGACTCTGATGTCGCGGGACGGCTCCCCAGTCACCATTATAGCCAAAGCCACGGCTGGGGCTCCGGAACTCGGAGAAGTGATGTCTCAGCCCCTGGGAAGCTACCTCGGTTCATTTTTAATATGGGCTACTGCAATTTCAGTCGTTCCGCATATTGTCATGCGGGTCTTCACAGCCAAGAACTCCCGCGAAGCGCGCCTCTCCATGAACTTGTCAATGATCTTTTACAGCGTTTTGATTTTAGCCGCGGTTCTGGTCATCGTTCCCGTGGGAAGAATGCATTTTTCCAATCTCCAGGATGCGGACATGATTTTTCTGAAAGTGATCGAATCCGAATTTCCCCCTCTTATTCGCGGGTTCGCCGTGGCGGCTGTCATGGCCGCAGTCATGTCGACAACGGATGCACTGCTGTTAGCCTGCTCTTCCGCCATTTCGCATGATTTGCTGGGTCCTTTTATAGAAAAAAGAAGAAGTCGGAAATGGGGGAGATGGATGACCGTGGCCGTCGCCTGGATAATTGGGCTTCTTGCGATGCTCTTTGCCTATTCACCTCCGAAGCTGATTACAGAATTCTATTCTGCGGCCATCGGCATATTGAGCGCGGCACTGTTTGTCCCCACGCTAGCGGGGTTGTGGTGGAAGAAAGCCAATGTATCGGGAGGGCTGGCCTCTCTTCTTCTGGGAACATTCGTCTATGCGGCCGTGCAGTTTATGCCGGGTACGCCTGCAATGTCGGCAATACTAGCGGCTCTACCCGCCAGTGCCTTCGGTATGTGGTTCTTCAGCAGATTCGGTCAGCCGAATCAGCCGGAAATGGTGCGTGAGATCGAAAAACTTCACGAATCCTAGTCTCATTTCCGGGCACGAAATTTAATTTGCAATGAGATCAGGATGGATCTCGGAAACGAGAGGCTTTAAATATTCCAGAGTTTCCCAGAATATCCCAACTGCCTGATCGATCTCATTGTCACTCATGGCTGTGGATACGGAATAGAATTCCCGCGGCGCAACGAATATCCCCCGATTGAGCAGTTCCAGGTGAAGATATCGGTTCAATACTGCGGTAGATTCTATTGCCCGGGCAGCATCCCGAACATCTCTAATTCTTGTATCTCTCCACAAAAAGGATACCAACGAACCGGTATTGAGCACGTTCGATTTAAATCCCGCGGATTTAACGGCTGCCTTGAATCCTTCCTTGAGCCGATCCCCTAAGGAATTGACTCTATTGATTTCCTTCCTATCGAACATCTTCAAGGCAGCCAATCCTGCCGCCATGGAAATGCTGTTTCCATTAAAAGTGCCTGAATGCATCACATTTTTCGGGTGTTCGGGGTGGAATTGTTCCATCACTTCTCTTTTCCCTCCGAAAGCGCCTATGGGGAATCCTCCGCCTATTATCTTTCCCAATGTCGTCAAATCAGGTTTAACACCGGAAATTTCCTGCATTCCCCCCCGGCTCAGACGCAGAGTGATCACCTCATCGAAGATGAGCAGTATATCGTATCTGTCGCACAATGATCTCATGCGCTGGAGATAACCTTCTATTGGGGCAATAATCGTATTCGAAGCGAGAACAGGTGCCAGAATGACTCCGGCTATCCTTTTATTATTTTTCTTGAGGAGTGTTTCGAACCCGGCAAGGTCGTTGAAGTGAGCGATGAGCGTATCCCGTAGGACGCTCGAGGGAACTCCGTACTCCGGTATTGTTTGAGGAATCTTTCGATTCCCGATGTCGGGATGGATGACATTGATCCAGGAATAATCGTGCGTGCCGTGATAGCCCCCGTTCATTTTGATAATGAGATCCCTGCCGGTGAAACACCGGGCGGCACGCATGGCAAACAGGGTCGCTTCTGTTCCTGAATTGGAAAATCGTATGAGATCCAGCGCAGGAATGCGCTCTATAAGATGCTCGGCCAATTTGTATTGGCACTCTGCGGGGGCACCGAAAATCGTGCCTTTTGCTAGCTGGGATTTGACGGCTTCGACGATATTTGGATGCGCATGACCGTGGATGAGTGCCGTGTAGTTGTTGACGAAATCTAGGTATTCGTTTCCGTCGACATCCCAAACACGGCAGCCGCTGCCCTTTTCGATGTAAGTCGGATAGGGTTGATGAAAACATACATTACGGGTATCTCCTCCCGGCAGGAAGCGTTTGGCCCTAGCATTGTGTTTTTTTGAGATTTTATTCCTTTCATGATATTTTAAAAGTATATCGTTTTTGATTTTTTCTGCAGCGGAAGTCATATTCATGCTCCTT
>JAFGNQ010000434.1 GCA_016926925.1 Candidatus Aminicenantota bacterium | reverse complement strand
CGAAATTTCTGATAATCTCTTAATTGCTTTGAATTAAATGCTTTATGGGATGCTCAGAGGAAGGGAGAATTATTAGCAACTGAACTAACCGCCCATGGAATCGCAATGCGTGTGTAAAGTATTACAAAGTTAGAGAAAAGGAGGTGCTTTGTCAAGATTCGAAATGGCCGGGTTTTCGATGAATACGGACAGTGATGAGCTCTTACTGCTGTCATTTGATTTGAAATCATCGCAGAAACGCAAATGTTTACGGCGGTTTTCCAATCGGTTTTCCCAATGTCTCAGATGTTGACAGAAATCCTGGCATATGTTAAAGTTATGCACCGTCCTTCTGTGACAATTATTTAATTTTAGTATAAAGGTAGAACGATGTTTGCTGTAATTAAAACCGGCGGAAAACAATACAGAGTCCAAGAGGGAGATGTGCTGGCCATCGAAAAGCTCGACGCGGAAGAAGGGAAAAAGGTGATTTTTGAGGAAGTCTTGCTCGTCGAAGGTGATGGTGACGTCCTGATCGGGACGCCTCTTGTTGATAAAGCCCTGGTAAAGGCTTTGGTTGTCGAGGGCTTCAAGGACAAAAAAGTCGTTATCTTCAAGAAAAAGCGAAGAAAACAGTACAGGAAAACCAAGGGACACCGGCAGGATTTAACACGGGTGAAAATCGAAGAGATTTTAACCGGAGTAAAAGAAGGCCCAAAGGCGAAACCAGACGAAAAAGCCGCGTCTCCAAAGAAAGTCGAGACACCGAGTGTACCAAAGCCCAAAGCGAAGCCTGAAGAGTTGAAAGCCGAGGTAGAACCCGAGAAAATTGTAGAGAAAAAACCGGTTGCAAAGGTCGCCAAGAAATCTTCTCCGGCTAAACCGGAAACAGTAAAGAAAACGGCCAAGGCAAAGAGCAAAGCTCCCGCGCCGAAAAAGACGGAAACAGGCGAAAAGCCCAAAGCTAGCAAAAAGAAAGTAACCAAGGAGTAAGAGGATGGCCCATAAAAAATCAGGCGGAAGTGCCAAGAACGGTAGAGACAGTGCCGCCAAAAGACTTGGGATCAAACGTTCTGGAGGTCAGTTTGTCAATGCGGGTTCCATTCTTGTCCGGCAGAGAGGAACCCCCTTCAAACCGGGAGAGAATGTCGGCAGAGGCAAAGACGACACTCTTTTCGCACTGGTGACGGGAAATGTCCAGTTTGAAACCCGAGGCAAAAACAGGAAATTCGTTTCGGTCATTCCTTCCTAGGAGGTCAGCACTCCTCTCGATATGTTCGTCGACCAGGTTAAAGTAATCCTCAAAGCTGGACGGGGCGGTGACGGCTGTCTGAGCTTCCGTCGGGAGAGAGGGGTTCCCCGCGGTGGGCCGGACGGAGGTCGCGGGGGTAACGGGGGAAGCATCCATTTCATCTCCAGTGAAAGCATAAATTCCCTTGCCTATTTTCGCTACCATCCTATCAATAAAGCAAAGAAAGGATCCCACGGCGAGGGGAGCAATCGTCAAGGAAAACGAGGTGACGATTTGACACTTCGTGTTCCTGTCGGGACCATTGTCAGGGAAGCGGAGAAAGAAGACGTCCTGTTCGATTTCGTCTCAACCGAACAGAAATATCTTGCGGCCAAAGGAGGCAAAGGAGGAAGAGGAAACGCCTCTTTTGCCACTCCAACCCACCGTGCCCCCAGGTTCAGGGAGGAGGGACAACCCGGAGAAGAAAAAGAGTTGATTCTTGAGCTGAAGCTCATCGCCGATGTCGGGCTCATCGGGTTTCCGAACGTTGGGAAGTCCACTCTTATATCGAGAATTTCGGCTGCAAGGCCCGTCATAGCCGACTATCCCTTCACGACACTGGTGCCCAACCTCGGTGTGGTCGATGTGGACGAGTTTCGCAGCTTTGTCGTAGCCGATATTCCGGGTTTGATAGAGGGAGCCCATCTCGGCCACGGACTGGGGATAAAATTTCTGAAGCATATCGAGCGCACAAAAATTCTTGTGCATGTCGTGGATGTCTCTCCATACACGGAGAGAGATCCGGTATCTGATTACCACATCGTGATGAAAGAGCTTCAGGCTTTTGATCCGCAAATGATCACAAGAAAACAACTCCTCGTGGCAAATAAGATCGACCTTTTGGGCGAGGACGAGGAGAGATTGAAGAGAATCGAACTGCTGGCGCATGACAAAGGCCTGCGTTTCTGTTCCATTTCCGCCTTGAAGAATACAGGTCTCAAGAAGCTTGTTGCAGCCATGGTTAAGACTTTGGATGGTTTGGAAGAATTCCAAAAAAAAGGGAGCGATGCCTAAGGCGCAGACGAGGATAGGAATTTTCGGAGGGACTTTCAACCCGATTCACAACGGCCATGTGAAGGCGGCGCAAATCATCCGCCAAAGGTTTTCTCTGGACAAAGTGTTTTTTATCCCTTCTTTCATCCCTCCACATAAAGAATCCGTCGAAGTGGCTTCGGCGAGACATCGTTTGAAAATGGTCGAATTGGCCACGGCACCCTTTCGTAATTTTTTTCCTTCTGCGGTGGAAATCGAAGCCAAGGGAAGATCTTATTCCATTAACACTTTAAAAAAGATAAAGAAAACATATCCGGATGCAAAAATATTCTTCTTACTCGGGGTTGATGCTTTCCTCGAGATCGAAACATGGAAGGATTATAAAAATGTTCTGGAACAATGTTCTTTCATTATCATGAGTCGTCCGGGATTTGATCTGGCGGATGTGAAGGGGGTTCTGAACGATACTTACAATCCAAGGATTAGGGATATATCGGAGATCGACACACCTGTCAATCCCGAACCTTGGATCGACTCGATCTATCTGGTTCTTATCGATGCCATGGATGTCTCATCGACCGAGATACGGAAGAGGATAAGAATAGGCCAATCCATTGAGGGACTTGTGCCCGGGTCCGTCGAATACTATATAAAGGAGAAAGGTCTCTACCGGTAAACAATGAGTGTAAAAAACGAATCCCGAGAAACCGAGCGACAGCTTCCTGACGGCGTTACCATTTCTGTAAAAGCCGGTCAGTCCAAGAAAGCCGAGGGAATCAATGTAATCGATCTGACCAAGATATCTTCGTTCACGGATTTCTTCATCATCATGCATGGCAATTCCGCCAGGCAGAATGTGGCCATCCATGATGCCGTCGAACAAGAACTGAAGAAGGAAAAAATCAAGCCTCTGAGTGTTGAGGGAAAGAAAAATGCCGAATGGATTCTCATGGATTACGGGAATTTTATCGTCCACATTTTTTCCGAAAGGGCCCGGGAATATTATGCTCTGGAAAAACTGTGGGGTGACGGAATTAAGGTTTCTTTTTAACCCTATTTCATCATTTCAACAATAAACTTCAGCGGAATCAGGTTTTTTTTTGGAAATATGTTGACATTTGGTCGTTCAGACATTATTTTTTATTGCAATTTTAAAGGCGTTTAAGTCTTTAAAAGAAAACATGCAACTAACAGAACATGAGGTTGAAAATTTTGTGGCCCGGAAAAATCAGAAATGTCGCTATCAAGCAGCTTGAGGATTACTATTTGCACCGAATCAATCAATTGGAGCCATGTGAAATCATAGCGACACGACAGGCTAAAGGATTGTCCGAAAAGAATGCCGACCGCATCAAAGAAGTCGAAGCCCAAGGACTTGAAAAGCACATCAAGGACGATTATGTTATCTGTCTTTTTGATAAAGGCAAAGAGATGAGTTCTTCTGAGTTTTCGCAATTCCTCAAAAACGCCGGCGAGAGTTCGACCCGGTTGGTGACATTTGTCGTCGGCGGATTTTTAGGCCTTGCGGAACGGATGTTGGATCGTGCCGACCTTCTGCTTTCTCTTTCGGCCATGACTTTTTCTCACGAGTTGAGTCGCATCATGCTTTTAGAGCAAATTTACCGGTCCTTGAGTATTGCCAAAGGCAGACAATATGCCAAATAAGGGGGAAATGTTGAATAAACGAGAAAAAGACCGCTATAGAAAAATGTTATTGGAAAAGAAGCAGGAGATTTCTCATCTGTTGAGTGAGTTCAACAACGATTCCAAATCTGTGGAAACAGGAATCGCTCAAGATGTCGGGGATAAGGCGGAAAGCTCTTATACAAAGGAATTTCTCTTGAGTCTTTCAGATACGGAAAGAAAACAGTTGTTTTTGATAGATGGGGCTCTCAAGAGGATTGATACCGACCATTTCGGTATCTGCCAGATGTGTGAGAAACCCATCGGGAAAAAAAGGCTGGATGCCGTGCCCTGGGCACCGCTCTGTATCGTATGTCAACAGAAGGAGGAGGAAGAATCCGCTTGAGCGGAATCATTTCGCATAAGGCAATCTTACTCCTTCGAAATTTTGAGCTCATCCTTTTTCCCTCTTACTGTCGACTCTGCTCCGCTTTTCTCGCTGATCCTGAAGAAAAAATCATCTGCCGTTCTTGTTGGGAGTATGTTAAGCCCGAGAAATCACCTTATTGTTTGAGCTGCGGAAGATTTTTCGAGGGAGCCGGAGAACCTCATCTCTGTGCTTTATGCCTTCAGGATAAGCCTCCTTTTCACGTACAGAGGTCTTTCGGGAGATACGGAGGTCCGCTAAAGGATATTATTCTTCTCGGTAAGTTTCACAGCCTGCCGGTCTTGGCCGATGGCCTTGCCCAACGTGCTTATGCCCATTTGAGATTTGAAGAGGCTCTCTGGTGGAACCTGGATGCGTTGATTCCGGTCCCTCTTCATCCCAAGAAAGAAAAGGTGCGTGGTTACAACTTCGCCCAAATTATAGCGCAGAAATTTGCTCGACTCAGCGGTTTCGATGTTCTGGAAAAGAAGCTTATTAAAATAAAAAACACGCCACCCCAAATGTCTCTTACCATGGCCGACAGGTCGAAAAGTGTCAAGGGAGCTTTTGCCGTCAGAAAGAGGGAGGAGATCGAAGACAAGGTTATTTTGCTCGTCGACGATGTCTATACGACGGGAGCAACGGTTCGCGAATGCGCCTTGGTTCTCATGAAAGCCGGGGCCGGAGAGGTGCGGGTTGTTACTGTCGCCCAAGCCTAAGTTGAACTATTCATAAATAATGTCGACGTCTCTCTTAAAAAAATTTCATATATATGTCGACATTATTTCCCCACTGGGCGAGCCGATATCACTGCATCTGCTTCGTTGCAGCCCATTCGTGGTGGGAGACCACAACTTCACGGGCTGACGCCTCGCATCTGCAGCAATCTCGACTCGTGAATAGTCCAACTTTCAGCTGGGTAATTTATAAAAACCGCTGACATTCACATTCAAAAGAGCGCTTATACTTATTGTCATCGGTTTTTACCCTTCGGGCGACCTATCTTAAAAAAAAACGCTCAGGCTCTTAACCTGAGCGTTTTTTCTTCGAGCAATCAGAATTATTTTTTTTCGGAGCTTTCAGATTTGGTTTTTTTGGTTTTAAGAACCTTCACACTGCGAGACTTTGATTCGGCTCTTTTGGGCATGGTTATCTTCAGCACGCCGTCTTGGTGCTCGGCCTCGATCTTTTCCTGGTTGATGTAAGCGGGGAGAGTGAAGGATCTCATGAACGAGCCGTAGGATCTTTCAATTCGGTGGTAGTTTTCCTCTTTTGTATCTTTCTCGAACTTTCTTTCTCCCTTGAGAGTCAACGTGTTGTCTTCCAGCTTGATCTCGATATCCTTGTCTTCGATTCCAGGCAGTTCAGCAGAAAGAACGAGTTCATTTTCGGTTTCGTAGATATCCACGGAAGGTGCCCATGTGCTGGCAACCAAATCTCGTTCTTCACTGCGAGCCGGGTAGTAATCCTCGAACAGCCGGTTCATTTTTTCCCTCAGAGTGACCAAGTCTCTGAAAGGATCCCATCTGATGATTGCCATTTTT
>JAFGNQ010000433.1 GCA_016926925.1 Candidatus Aminicenantota bacterium | reverse complement strand
CCTGGAGCCGTGAGTCTGAGAAGCGTGAACCGGTCTCTCAAGCTCAAGCTTGATATTACGGCAGCTGACACGATCGGCGGCTATGTCACCAGCCTTTTTGGGTCCATCCCAGGCCTCGGTGACAGCCGGTTGGATGCCCTGAACAACGTTAAGTTTGAGGTCCTCCGGATGGAGGGAACGCGTATCGATCTTTTAAAAATTCGCCCCCTGAAAAAAAACAGGGGAAAAAATAAGACGGGTGTTTACTCTATGGGAGTTCTGTTTTGTCTCCTAGGCTTAACACCGCTGATAGTGCCGCCAACCGGCGCCGGTGCCTCGGGAGGAGCCTTCTCACTCGGCGTTTTCTTCCTGCTGCTGATTCTGTCCTTGAGTCTGCTCGCTTTCTATGCAGGTTCGGAAACGGCTGTCATTTCAGCCTCAAAGGCTAGGATTGATGTATTGGCACATCAGGATGATAAAAGAGCGCTTTTTATCAAGAAACTTATGCAAGAGCCGGATAAGATGCTGGGAATCGTTTTGGTCGGCACAAACCTCATGGCGACAGCCGCGGGTGTCGCCGGCCTTCGGTTGACTCATTATTCTCTATCCGGATACGAAAATTTGGAGGAAGTGGTCAATACTATTATCATGACCTTTCTCATTCTTTTTTTCTGTGAGATCCTACCCAAAACCATCTTCCGAGCTAAAGCTGATAACCTGGCACTGAAGAGTGCCGGCGCTTTAAAAATATCGGCCGCCATACTTCGACCGCTCGTTTCCTTTGTCACGAGCATATCGAACAAGATAGTCAGATTTGCGGGAGAGGATGAAAAAGGGGAGAGATCACGGATTATGCGGGAAGAGCTCATACTATTGGCGAAAATGGGACAGGAAGAGGGTGCCTTAAAAAAAGCTCAGTTCAGGATGATTCACAGCATTCTGGATTTGGAGGATCGGAGTATCGAAAAAATTATGACTCCATTGATCGATGTTGTCGCTGTCCCGGAGGACATCCAAATACAGGATTTTTTTATCAAAGTTGCCGAGACAGGCTATTCACGCATTCCCGTGTACAAGGACCGCATAGATAACATGGTCGGAGTTGCGAATGTCCTGGATGTTCTCTATTCCAAAGATCCGTCTCCGGTCATAACGCCGTTTATCCGAAAAGATATACGCCATGAGCCGAAGACGAAGCGGATTTTCCCTCTGTTGAGGGAACTCACTTCCGGTCAACATCCCATGGTGTTTGTCGTCGATGAGTATGGAGGAATAATAGGATTGGTCACTATCGAAGATTTAGTCGAGGAAATCATGGGAGATATCAGCGATGAAAAGGACATAGAAACAGAAGAGACCATCCGCAGAATCAGCGAGCGGGTATTCGACTGCGATGGAAAAGCCGAGATTTTGAATTTGAACCATGTTTATGGTCTAGGCATTCCGGAGGGAGACTACATCACTATTGCGGGATATGTCGTTCAAGAGATGCAAAAGATCCCTAAAAAAGGGGAGATTCTGGAAACGGATGATTTGAAGATTCTTATTCTGGACGCCGACGCCAAGAAAATCAATCGTGTCCGCATACTTCAAAAGCAGAATAGCTGATCCCATCCCATCGATTCAGATTGACTTATTTTGTGTCTTTAAGGCCGAGTTGTTGTGTTTCGAATTGTAGGCGTTGTTGAGATACTGGATCATCATACGCTGGGCGCTGAAAAAGGAAGCATTTAGAGCAATGGCCGATCTCATGATCTGAGTATAGGCATCAGGGTCGTTGTAATACATAGGGAGTATGATTTTCTCGAGCTTGTGGTAGAGAGATTCAATTTCAAGGCAAAAATTCTCTGTCGGGCTCTCTCCGCTTTCTATCGCCCACCCGGTGACTCCCTCGACATGTCCCTCGATCCACCACCCATCCAGAACGCTGAGACTGGGAATGCCGTTGAGCGCTGCTTTCATCCCGCTTGTACCCGAAGCTTCTCTGGGGCGTAATGGCGTATTGAGCCATAGATCCACTCCGGAGCAGAGGAATTTAGCCGATTCCATATCATAGCCCTGAAGATAGACTACAGGAATGTCGTTTTTCAGAATCTCCTTAGCCTGAAAGATGCGGCGGATCATCTGTTTGCCTCCCTCGTCATAGGGATGGGCTTTCCCTGCGAGTACGATCTGAATAGGACCCGAGGTCTCAGCGATTTTTTTTAGCCGCTCCAATTCCGTGAATATAAGATCTGCGCGCTTATAAGCAGTAGCCCGCCTGGCGAATCCTATGGTCATGACTTTCGGAGAAAGGTTAATTCCAGATTTCCGGGCAACTTCAGCAATCAATCTTTTTTTTGCTTCTCGGTGAGCTTTCCGGATTTCTTTGAGCGGAATGCTGATGGCGTAACGCAGATAGAGGGGGTCTTCACTCCATTCCTCCATATGAAGATCGAAGAGACGCTTAAAAGGAGCGGAAGTCCAGGTTCTGGCGTGGACTCCGTTGGTGATGGAGTTTATAGGATATTCTGGAAACATATCTTGGGATATTTTTTCATGCTGGTGGGATACACCGTTGATGTACCAGGAAAACATGAGGGCGAGCGATGTCAGGTTCAGGGCATTGTCATGATTGGCGCGAGTTGAAGCAAGGAAGGCAGCCTGCTTTTCGCCCAGGACTCGGGCGACAAGATCGAAATGAAACTTGTCGTGACCTGCCGGCACGGGGGTGTGTGTCGTGAACACACATTTTCGTCGGACGGTATCGATATCCGATTCAGTTGCATTTGCCAAATTCTCTTCCCCCACTGTTTCTTTGAGTAGAGCTAATCCGAGCAAGGCCGAATGTCCTTCGTTCATATGAAACACTTTGATGTTGTTATATCCCAGCACGCTCAAGAGTTCGACCCCGCCCAGGCCCAAAAGGACTTCTTGGCAAAAGCGGTATTGCTCATCGCCGCCGTAGAGATGATCCGTCAAGTTTTTGTAGGAATCGGAATTCTCGTCCAGGCACGTATCCATGAAATACACAGGGACTGTGTGCCCGGAGACACCCTTGATCAGGTAACGCCAAGCACGGACATAGACCTTTCTGCCTTCCATCCAAATGCTGATAATGGGTTTCTGCAGTTCAAGATAATCGGAGGGATTCCATTCGAAAGAAGTTTCCGTCTGATTGCCCTGTTCATCCAGCTGCTGACGGAAATATCCTTTGCGGTGAAGCAGCGTCACACCGACCATAGGTATGGATAAATCTGCAGCCGCCTTTAATGTGTCCCCGGCCAGGACACCCAGACCTCCACTGTAGGTTGGCATGGATGGCTCCAGCCCCACCTCCATGGAAAAATATGCGATAGAATCAGGTGCGGAGCCGTTTTGGTAAGAATCAAATATCATTTATAAAATACCTCGCCATCCAAGAATATCCCTAATAGGCCCATGTGTATTAGTCGAAATTGCCGAGAGGTTTGTCCAAAACCGGTGGCACCTCTCCTCGGGGACACTTTTCAACGATACCGCTCGTAAAGACTATGATTATAGCCTAAACGGGAACAGAAATCATTTTAAAAGATGGATTTGTATGCATTTCCGTTCCCGTCTTTCTTCTTCCTTACCTTGCTGTCGTATCTTTCAATTCATATAATGCAGTCATGCCTTTGTATGGGGAGGAAAATGAAGTGGCGAAGAATACGATTGACATCGAGAAAAAGGAGGTCGACATGGCTTCAAATTTTTTGAAATGCCTTGTTGTAGGTGCGGGCGTTATCGGAAGAGGATGGGTGTATGTTTTTTCGCGTGCAGGCTGTCCTACTCGTATCTATGATGAAGATCCTGCTCAAATGCAAAAGGCGATAAGTTGGTTCAATTCAACTCTGGAAGAAGATATTAAAGACGGTTTCATCACGAGGGCGGAGGCCAAGGATTGCAGGGCTTTGATCTCATCCCATTCCCGCCTTGAAGAAGCGATGGAGGGTGTGGAGTATATACAGGAGAGCGGGCCCGAAAATCTAGAGGTGAAACGGAGCATTTTCCAGCGAGTGGATCGATCGTCTGATCTCGGGACGATCATTGCGAGCAGCACGTCTTCTTTGGATATCGATGCCATAGCTCAAGGAGTTCGAGGTATTCGACGCTGCATCACCGCCCATCCCTTTAATCCTCCGCATATCGTTCCTGTTGTTGAAGTTTTGCCCGCCAAGGAGACAGATCCCGATGTGACTACGGCCACCGTCGAATTTCTCAAGAGAATCGGACAAAAACCGATTGTGATGAATCATTTTGTTGTCGGCTATCTCATCAACAGAATTCAAGCAGCCGTTGTCCGGGAGGCTTTACATCTCGTTACGAAAGGTGTGGCCAGCGTGGAAGCTGTGGATACGCTTATGAGCGACGGCCTCGGTCTTCGCTGGGCTCTATTCGGAAGTTTCGGTATCAATCACACCAATGCCGACGGGGGCATACGCGAATATTATTCGCGATACGGAAAAGCGTACCAATCTATCATGAGCGATCTTGATTCAACCCCCCCCGCCTTCGATCCGGACATGATAGAGTTTATCGGCAAGGGCGTCGATGAGATGTTGGGTAAGACGCCTGTCGCCGATCACTGCCGTTGGAGAGACCGACTTGTCCGAAGGATCCGGGATCTCAAAGAGCAGGACCCGCGTCCTTGAATTACGGCCGGAAGAATCTTATGCTATGCTGGGATCTTTTGTTTTTTCAATAATCCTGACTCTGCAAATTTAGTGTGTTCTTTTTTGTGCGAAACAACATCGACAAATATCTTCAGAAGGATCAGGAATGCCAAGATAAGGGTTGGGGATTCAAGCAATAGAGCAATTCCTGCTCCGATAACTATCGTGACATGCATGATGAACACTCGGCTGTACGGTTGAGAAAAAAGGTCCTGAAATGCAACTCGTTTGTATTCGCCGCTTTTGATGAAATTGTATGCAAACGAAATTCCATGGCTGACGAAGAGGGAAAACGCGGCAGGGAGTAGATTCGATAGAGGAGGCAGGTTTTTACCGAAAAGGACGATGACAAAAACGCCGTGACCGAAAGTGAACATTCCGAAGTGGACAATAAAAAAGAGAATCAATGGCAGCTTTTGGGCCCCGGTCACCAATTTTTTCCCCGAATAAAGCCTGGTCTTGCTGGATTCTCCTTGAGCCATGGCCATTTTGATGACATTGAAAAATCCGATGATGACGTTCTCGAACCAGTAGAGAAACATTATGGCCGATAGATTCCAGCCTAAGAAGAGGACCCCTGCAAGGGGAATCAGATTGAATAAGACAAGCGATGCGACCGGCGCTCGGGACACGGAAATTATATTACCCTGTATTCGCCCTGAGGTCAATCTATCATCTTATGCTTTTTCTGGAGCCATTCCCCCGGCCTTTTTCGCTAAAGCCACCCGTCTGG
>JAFGNQ010000432.1 GCA_016926925.1 Candidatus Aminicenantota bacterium | reverse complement strand
GCTCATTTTTTTCCCGAGCTGGTTCTTCGCGCAATCCAAAACGCTTGAAATTCCAGTCCCAGAGCCCAAGTTCGAGGTTCGCCTGGAAAAGAGCGTGATAGTTCCCATGCGCGATGGAGTCAGGCTTTCAACGGATCTCTATTTTCCCGTGGGGGTTGAGAATAAACTCCCTGTCATTCTCATCCGTACTCCTTACAATAAAAAAGAATGGGGGGATAGTCTCGCTCCGGATGCCCCGTCTTTTTTCGCAAGGTACTACGGGGTGGCCTCTATGTTCGCCGGACAGGGCTATGTTGTGGCCGTACAGGACGTCAGGGGGAAATTTGAATCCGAGGGAATCTTCACCGTGTCGGCCAATGAGCGAAATGACGGATATGATACCATCGCCTGGCTTTCCCAACAGCCTTGGTCGACTGGGAAAATCGGGACATACGGATGTTCGTACCGCGGGGAGAGTCAGGTGCAGCTGGCTGCCATGAGACACCCCAACCATGTGACGATGATCCCCCAATGTGCCGGCGGAATCATCCGGTATTTCGGGGTCAAGAATTTCGGTGCCTTTGAATTGATGATCGTCCCCTGGTTCAGAAATGAAGCCTTCAAAGCGAATCCAAGGCTTTCGCCCGATCTGCCGCGTGATGTCTATCTGAAAACGGCGGAATATTTCGATTTTCATTTCACAGGCAAGAAGTTTGGTGTCATGGATTTAGTGGATACTCTGCCGGTGATAAATATGCTGGAAAGGGTAGGTTCTCCACCCTCGGATTTCGAGGATTTTGTCTCCAGAGAGGTTTCCGATCCCTGGTGGGAGAAACTCGGTTATATAAACGAACAGGATAGATTCGACATCCCGGCCCTCCACATCAGTGCCTGGTATGACCCGGCTGTTGGAGACACCATACAGCTCGTTGACCTCATGAAAAGAAACTCTGAGAGCGACCTCGGCCGCCAAAACCAATTCCTCATCGTGGCCCCTACAGCCCACTGCAAGCAGGAAGTCTGTGCGGCCGAAAAAACGATTGTCGGGCAGCGTGAGCTGGGCGACAGCCGCTTCGATTTTTATGGCACATATGTCCGCTGGTTCGATTACTGGCTGAAGGGAATCGATAACGGAATTACTAAAATGCCTAAGTATCAATTTTATGTGATGGGAGGAGACACCTGGCTGGATGAAGCAGAGTGGCCGATTCTGCAAACCAAGATCACCAAATACTACCTGCACAGTCAAGGTACGGCCAACAGCCGTTTCGGAACAGGAAGCCTCACGACCGCTCCTCCGGGCAAAGAACAGCCCGATTTCTACGTCTATGATCCGAGGTGTCCGGTGCCGACAGTCGGAGGTCCTGCCTGTGCCACGCGGGACGATCCCGATGCGCTTCCCGGTGCCTTCGACCAGTCCGAAGTGGAAATCAGGAACGATGTACTCGTTTATACGTCTCTCCCTCTGGAGAGGGGAATCACTATCTGCGGTGAAATCGAAGCCCATCTCTATGTTTCTTCTTCCGCTAAAGACACGGATTTTACTGCCAAGTTGATCGATGTTTATCCTGACGGCACCTCTTACAACCTTCAGGCAGGCATTTTGAGGGCTAGATACAGGGAAGGCCTGGATAAAAAAGTTTGGATGGAATCCGGGGTAGTCTATCCCATCAAGATCTGGCTTCAAGCAACCTGCAATTATTTTGCTCCAGGACACCGCATCCGTGTCGATATCACCAGCAGCAGCTTTCCCCGTTTTGACCGCAACCTGAACACAGGTGGAAACAACTATGATGAAGTCGAGGGCGTCATCGCGAAAAACCGGGTTTATCATTCAAATTCATACCCCTCGCATATCCTATTGCCGGTTATCCCCAAATGAAAAAAGCCTTTGTTGTTTTACTGTGTAGCGTATTGGTCGTAAGCTTCATCGTTTATAAAGATCATTCCTGTTCGACTTTCATGCTGAAGCACGAGGGGCGACTCATCGTCGGGCACAATGTCGATCACGGATATCACCTGTCTGGAATGGTTGTGATCAATAAAAGGGACGTGTATAAGAAAGGGCAGACATGGAAAGAGCTTTCATCAAATGAGAAGGAACTTGCTACCAAACCGACCTGGACATCCCGCTACGGATCGGTCACTTTTAACGCGTGGGGATATGGTTTCCCTGATGGGGGAGTGAATGAGGCGGGTCTTTTCATATGGGAAATGACGCTCGAGGGAACGAAATTTATCGAAAATGAAAAACTCCCGAAGTTATTCATGAACGTCTGGATGCAGTACCAGCTAGATAACCATGAAACGATCGACCAGGTTATACGAAGCGCTTCGGAGATCGCTCTCGATGGCTGGGACTGGCACTTTTTCACTACCGACGCGAGCGGCAGATGTGCGAGCATCGAGTTCCTGGATGGGCAACCTGTTGTTCACAGCGGTGCTGCCATGCCGGTGACGGCCCTTTGCAATGAAACGTATGAAGACGGACTGAAACTCTTGGAGCAGTACGAAGGATTCGGAGGCGACAAAAGGTTGTGGTTGAGTGACAAAAGCGTGCCCCGTTTCGTTCATGCCGCGCAGATGCTCGGAAACTTCAGTCTATGTGACTCTGGTGCCATCGTGGATTATGGTCTGAGAATTCTCGAGAACCTCGATCGAGGTGGCACTCAATGGTCGGTTGTCTGCGACCTGATAAGAAGAGAGATCTATTTTCGCACTTCGGCTTCCAGGCGTATTCGCTACTTTTCCTGCAATGCCTTCGATTTCACGAAGGAAACACCCGTCAAGATTCTCGATATAAACGCCGATTATTCGGGCGATGTCGCCACCCATTTCATAGACTATTCATCCGAATTGAACCGTGAGTTTGTCGGCAGGGGAATCAATTCGGTTACCGGCGGTGCAGAGACTTCCCAGCTACAGAAGATCGGATTTATCGGCAAGGACATCACGAAGGAGATTCTCATCGATCGTCTCGCGAATTTTCCCAAAACCTGGGAAAATGATCAGTAACAGCTTATAGAATCCGAGTCTTGCTTTTTTTTATCCGGTTTCTCCAAATCTTTAGCCCGCTCCCAGTAGAGTTTCGCTTTCTCTCTTTCACCTAAAGTATGATAAATTGCTCCAAGGGTCTGGTTTATTTTTGCTGTATCCCCGTACTCTCTCAGTTTTTCAAAGTAATCGGCTGCTTCCCGAAGTTTTTTGAGCTCCAAAGAAGAGTTGGCCAGAAGCAGGAGCACGGGATAGGTCTTTTCCACAGTTCCGTTTTCAAGAAGCTCGATGACTTTGCTATGGTCCTTTTTCAGGTAATATGCCCTTGCTATGACAGGACGGGTTGTTGCATTGAGCAAATCCGAAGGAAGTTGATGGAAATACTCCAGAGCGGTGTCTACTTTTCCGCAGTTGAGATATTGCTGGGCTACCAGGAACATAAAATTCATTCGGGATGAGAGTTCTTCCGTCCTCTCAAAACCGATGGTTTTCTTCACCGTGTAGGGCATGATGGCGATCACGGAACTGTACAGCTCGCTGTCGTTGCTTTTGATTGTGAGGAAGTAATTGCCCGATTTTAAGGCCGTTAGAGAATGTTTGAAAAGATAATGGCTTTCCCTCTGTGAGATATCCGTTATGTCTACCGAATTCCGTTCATTATCGACTTCGGTCAGAGAGATGACGGGTTTGTTTGGGCAGAGGACGATTCCTTCGATGTTGTCTTCTTTGTTGAAAAGGAAGAGGGGATCACAATGCACTTTGAATTTTTCAGTACTGAAGGGGAGAAAGATATCGGAAGGGATCTCTTCGATTTTGTATCCCACGACAGCCGACTGCACTTTTTCCGGAATTTCCAGTTCTTCCATATGGACGAAGAACTCCTCTGCCGTTTTGTTGGTAAAGGTCAACATCAGGGAATATTTTCCCTCTACAACAGGTGTGAAATCCTTGAACACAAGCTTATTCTCTTTGAGTAGGGACTTTATCTGGGCATCGCTGAACTGCAAGTCGAATTCTCTTTCCTGTTGATGGATGGTCTTTCCCTCGGAATCCTCCAGACGTATGTTTAAGGATATTTGAGCCTTATTCACGTTATCCGCAATTTTCTCCGTATGGATAACCTCAGGTATCAAAGCATAGCTCAGAAATTTCAGGCCTCTGTTTTCCAGGAGAGCGGTTCTTGCGTTTCCGTTGATCTCTTTGGTTGAGACCGAAACGTCGACAACACCTTCAACAGTGCTGAAATTCCGTAAATACCCCTTTTCCACTTCTTTTTCAGGCAGTTTATGGATATTGGCGATCACTGTTCCCGAAGAAGACAAAGTGGAGGAAAATCCGACGTTTCCCTCATCGGGGATGATGGATATGGTAGCCCGGGCGAGTTCAGGAAATTGCCTCCTTATAATGTTATAGGCATTCTGTTTTGAGGAAATCCCTTTGGATTGACCCAGCGAGAGCACATCCAAAGCGGAGTTGGGCCCCGGATGAAAAAGGCGGTAATTTCCAAAATTGCCCGGCTTGTAAAACAGGATGTACATGAAGGGCGGGAGCCCGGGCCGACCTTCGGCCTGGTACATCCACAGTTCGCAATCCACAACCGTATCGTATCCTGAATAGTTTTTCATCTCTCTGGGTTCGCCCAGGAGAATATAAATCCGGCCCCTATCGGAGTTCGCACCCTCAAGTCGATGTTCGGCGTAATGGAGACGGCTGTAGAATTCGGCCTTGTACTCATTCTGTGTCGTTTCGGGGTTGGAATCCCTTACTTGCCAGAACAGATTCTGGAAGCGCCTTCTGTCTTCTTCTGTTTTGAGGTTTTTGAAAACCTCTCTCTCGGCATTCGTCATGATGAGGCGGACTTCATCGAGCCATGTTTTCCAGTGATCGGTGACTTCGGCTGAGGAGAAAACAGTGCTGAACAGGGGATGGATGGAGAGGCTTAAAAGGATTGTGAAGACAAGATTTCTTCTCATCATTTCATTATAGCAGCAATTGCGGGCACCCGCAAAAAGCTCCTGAACAGGCTTGCATGAATCATCATTTTTTTATATGATACCTTTCTTAGTTATGATCGATAATCGCTAGTCGATAAATTGTATAGGGCTTCGAAAAAAAATGCAAGGATACCGGATCCATGACATGAAAAAGTGGGGTGCCTGTATCCTCCTTTTTCTTTTTTCGGCAAGTTCCCTGATTTCAGAGGTAACCGCAGAAGATTACCACCGTGCAGAGAATTTCCTTCCCCAAAACATACGCAAGCTGGTAATGAATGCTGAAATCAAGGCCGATTGGATAGGAAAAAGCGATCGCTTCTGGTACAAGCGCAGGAGCAGAACCGGATCGGAGTTCATTCTTGTCGACCCTTCCAAAAACCTGCGATTGCCTGCATTCGACCATCAGCGTCTCGCTGTGGCTCTCTCCCAAATCACAAAAACAGCATACGAGCAAAACAAACTCCCTTTTGATACGATCGTTTTTGCTCAGAACGGGGGAGCGATTCGGTTTGAAATCGAGGATACCTTCTGGACCTATGACCTCAAAACATACCGGTGCACGAAATCGGATCAAAAGGATGAAACGTTTCCCGACCAACTTTCTTCACCCGATGGTCAATGGGCTGTCTTTGTGCGGGATCACGACCTCTATCTCCGTTCCATAAATTCGGATCAAGAAACCCGGCTGACAACTGACGGTGTGCTCCACAATGAATATGCG
The DNA here is from genome assembly GCA_016926925.1 of Candidatus Aminicenantota bacterium. Next base: position 14,503 of record JAFGNQ010000432.1, on the reverse strand, counting down.
AGTTATGCGGAAGCGGACACGTCCTGGGTTACGAGAAAGAGAACCGGCGAAAAGATGCCTCCTCTGGCCGTATGGTCTCCCGATTCAAAAAAAATCATCACCCACCGCCTCGATCAACGAAAAGTCAAGGAGCTTCACCTCCTTCAGTATGTGCCTCCGGATGGAAGCTTTCGGCCGGTGCTCCATACGTATCGGGTTCCCTTTGCAGGGGATCAGGAATTATCGATGGCCGCATACGTTATCTTCGATGTTGTGAACCGAACGAAAACTTGGGTCGAGTACGAACCACAGCCGGTACAGTGCGAACCGTCTCTGGCTTATCAAAGAGTCTGGTGGAGCGGAGATGGGAAAAAAGTGTACATCATCTACAATGAGAGGGATGACAAGACTATGCGTCTTTGTGAAGTCGAGGCGGACTCGGGAAAGACAAAACTCATTTTCGAAGAGAAAAGGGAATCGACCCATATCGATCTGCATCCTGTGCTCGGAGCCCGGCCCAATGTCCGGGTTGTGAGCGGTACTGATGAGGTTCTGTGGTTTTCCGAGAGGGATGGGTGGGCCCATCTCTACCTCTATGATGGAATCACCGGTTCTCTCAAAAACCGGATAACTTCAGGAGATTGGGCTGTTGATGAAATCAAACGTGTGGATGAGCGCAACCGATGGGTCTATTTTACCGCCCGGGGAAGAGAAGGAGCCCGGGATCCCTATTACCGCCATCTCTACCGGGCCAAACTCGACGGCTCTAAGCTTGATCTCCTGACACCCGAGGATGGGGATCATGATACCGAATTTTCGCCCTCGGGATTGTATTTTATCGACACTTTTTCGAGAGTCGATTGTGCCCCTATTTCTGTGCTGCGCAGCCGTGAGGGAATGCTGCTGCGAGTTCTCGAGAAGGCTGATATCAGCCTCCTCCTTGAGACAGGCTGGAAATTTCCGGAGCGGTTTTGCGCTAAAGCCCGTGATGGGACAACGGATATTTTCGGGGTGATCCATAGGCCGACAACATTCGATCCTTCGAAAACATATCCTGTCATCGACGGCATCTATCCCGGGCCTCAGGCTATCCGAACACCTAAGGCCTTCACCGATACCTTCCGTTACCGCGACTGCGCCCTCTCAGAACTCGGATTCATCGTTGTGACCGTCGACGGCATGGGAACGCCTTTCCGGTCGAAAGCATTTCATGATTTCTCATACGGGAACCTTGGCGACGCCGGAGGATTGGCCGACCACATCGCTGCGCTTAGGCAGCTCTCGCTCAAGTATTCGTTCATGGATCTCAACAAGGTGGGGATCTACGGTCACTCAGGCGGGGGTTATGCCGCTGCCCGGGCCATTCTTGCCTATCCGGATTTCTACAAGGTTGCCGTCTCCTCAGCCGGAAACCATGATGCGCGCGGCTATGTCGCGGATTGGCTCGAAAAGTACCTGGGATTACCAAAAGACAACAACTATCAAAATCAGTCCAATGTTCCTCTGGCTCCCAATCTCAAGGGAAAGCTGCTCTTGGCTTGCGGCGACATGGATGACAATGTGCATCCTGCCATGACGCTGCAGCTGGTCGATGCACTCATAAAAGCCAACAAAGACTTCGATTTTCTCATGCTGCCGAACAGCAATCACTCCTTCCGGCCCCACAGAGAATATTTCATCCGAAAAACCTGGGATTATTTTGTCAAGCACCTTCTCGGGACCGAACCTCCCAAGGACTACCGTATCAAACCCTTTTCATCGCAATAATGAGTGTCTTATAAAGAGAGCGCGTATGACTCCGAAGGGGTGGTTGTGCTCAGTTCAGGAACCGTCTTCTATCCCGTTATCTCGATCTCTCCGGTGAAGACCGTTTCGGCCGGGCCTAAGAGGAATAGGTTATCCCCATCAAACAGGACGAATTGCTCTCCACCCTTGCTGATCACCCTAATTCTTGCCGATTTTAAGCCGAATTCCATTTTGGCGGCACAGGCGGAAGCCACGCTTCCCGTGCCGCAGGCGAGAGTCTCGTTAAAAGAGGCTCTCTCATAGGTGCGGATGTGTATGCTCGCGGCATCGACCAGCATGCCCACGCTGACATTGGTCGATTCCGGAAAAACTTCCCTGTTGAAGGCAAAAAGCTCTCCGACTTTTTTCAGATCTGTATCTGCCACGTCATCGACAAAAAACACGAGATGGGCTTCGCTAGGGTTGAGGAAATAGCCTCGCTTGAGATCTATGCCGAGATTTTTGGTCGATTTTATCAAGTCCGAGGTAAACAACTTGTCCGACTTCACGATCAGTTCAGGTCCTTTATAGCCGGTTGTGTATTTTTGGGCCGGCTGCAGTTTGCCCAGGTTCACTCTATAGAAATTCCCTTCTTTCTTCACCCCGAGGATTGCCTTGCCGATGGTGATGATATTCAGGCTGGTTTTTTCTTCTTTTTGATGGTAGTAATGAGCGGCACATCTTACGCCGGTTCCGCACATGTCTAAGTCGATTCCGTCTTCCATGGTCCGGTAGGATACATTTTCTCCGTCTCTGCTCACATACAACAGACTATCCGCACCTACGGAAAAATGCCGGTCCCTAAGGAACGTCGACAGTTTTTTCCGGTCTTCCTCGGTCAAGTCCGGGTTGATATCTTCGTCAATCAATATAAAGTCGTTTCCACATCCTTGGAGTTTAGTAAATTTCACCTTCATTTTTCTGCACTCCTGTCTAATTTGAGATTGAATCTCTTTTTCTGTTGTGTCTCTCCCGCATTTCTACCTAAAAACCTGAATGACGGTTCATCGCCTCTCCAGAGGCATGATAAGACAGTTAGGGCCTCCGGTGCCTTTCCAAAACTCTGACAGGTCTAAGGCGTGAATGATCACTCCCGCTTTTTCGGCTTTCTCGATGACACTGCGGTTTGAGGCGGGTGCGAGAATTTCGTTATCTCCCAAGCTGATGAAGTTCACGTTGAATTCGCGGCACGAAGAAGGGATAGCTTCAAACCCTCTAAAAAGATCTTCAGGGAATATGCCTCCGCAGTAAATCAGACGATCAGGCCCCAATACCCCTATGGTCTGATCGAGATGAAGATAGCTGTCCGGGATGTCGGCTATTCTGACTTCAGTGTTCATCCTTTCCAATAACTCTGTGAGCTGTCGTATTCCTTCTTTGTTGGTTCTCTGGGTGAGGCCGACAAAAGCGACTGAGCCGCAGAGGATCACGTCGCCGCCTTCGACCGTTCCCGGTTTTGTAATAGCTCCGATGCAGGGCTCTCCATAGAAATCCAGAGTTGCGGCCATCTTGTTTTCTTCGCCTTTTCGGGTTTCTATGCCCATGGACATTTTGATGTAACCTTTGGGAGTGACGACAGCCATATCCCGAGTAAAAACAGAATTGGGGTGGCCTTCGAGCTCTCCCATGTCGATGACTTCGCTGCCGAATTGCCGGAGTGTCTCCCTCAGCATTGCATGCTGTTCGATGGTCAGGTCTCTGTCGGCCACTTCCTTGATGTTATGCGCTTCGAGGTTGTCCACGTCGAAATATTCGGTATCGGGTGAGCAGACCACCACCCGGGTTAACCTGTCTCCTTCATTCCTTAACACGTTTTGTTCCTCCATTCATGTGCTTTCTCTTTTATAGCTGCTCATTTGTACGATGAACCGCGAAGCTTTTTGAAGACCAAGCCTTTCAAATGGCTGGAGACAATCATAAATCCGTCGACCTCTCCTTGGGGGGCTCGCGTAAATTTTATTTGGATGGCCCAATAAGAGAAGACCTCTTTTTCCTGAGGCAGCAAAGGCTTTTCAGAAGGGGCATTGTGTTGAACGAAATACAATTTCCCGTTTTGTATTCTCAATTTCCAGGTGACGGGGACCTCGTCGGAATAGTAATCACCTGTATATTCATCAACGTTTTTTATGGACGGGGTTTGGACTGCTGCTTCGGTTTTCTGCGATTCCTGTGCGGAAGGCTCTCCCTTTGGTTTCGTGAAGTGTGCTTCGAGAATGACATCGGCAATTTTATGAGAAATATCCGTAGGATTGACGTTGGCCAGGTTGAACATCAGGATGATGGATGTTTTTTGTTCCGGAAACTGCAGGAAGTGGGCACGGAAACCGACATAGGAGCCGCCGTGACCGAAGGCATTGAGACCTCTGTAGTTCATGCGGACCAATCCGAAGGCATATTGGAAGGTATATCCTCCGTAACTCATGATGGCGTCGCTTCCATCATTGAGACGTCCGACGGTCAGCATATTTTTGGCAAAGTCATCGCATTCAAGTTTATTTTGATAAAAATTCTGATCCCAGAGGAAATAATCTTCCACGGTCGTGAACACCGCCCCATCGCCCGTACTTTCATTGAGCGTTTCGAACACTTTGAAATGCCCGTCGATTTTGCCGTAGCCTTTTGCCCTGTTTTTGACGACGACTCTGTTGTCTTCCAGAATGAATGTTTTCGTCATACCTAAAGGATCGAAGATGTTTTCCTTGGCGAATTCGCCGATCGTTTTGCCGCTGACACGCTCGATGATCACCGCCAGCAAGGTGTAGCCTGAATTGCAGTACTGGTGTGTTTCTCCGGGCCTGAAATCCAATCCTTTCTGTCGGGTGAGGAGTTCCAGGATGTCTTCGTTTGTATGGTGACCTTGATCCGTCAGCTCGCCCCCCAGAGCTTGAAGGGTTTCATATTCGCGAATACCGCTCGTGTGATGGATGAGGTGGCGGATGGTAACCGGCCATTCATACTCCGGCATCTCAGGAAGATAGGTGCGGATGTCAGCATCAAGTGAGAGCTTTCCCCTCTGCTGCAGAATGAGGATGCAAGCGGCCGTGAACTGTTTGCCTATGGACCCGGTACGGAAAACGGTATCCGTTCGGATAGGAATTTCGTGTTCAAGGTTGGCCATACCATAGCCCTTTTTGTATATGACTTTACCGTCCTTTACGAGTGCAAGAGCACAACCCGGGGAGTCAGGCTTGTTCCATTCGGCAAAGATGTCATCCACCCGGGCATATTTTTCTTCCCAGGAAGCCGCATTCAGGACTGCGGCCAAAAAAACAAACGCTAAAAAAAGGCAGTTCATTCCTCTTGAAAATACTCTCGTTCTACGAGCTCTCATTTCGTTCTCCTCGCATTGAATTTTTCAGTGGAAGGTTCTTCATTTTTTTACAGGCAGTTCGAGCACGCTTGGATAACGGGCATTATGATACAATTTGATAATTGCTTTCCTGGCATCCTTGGCGCTCTCTTCGGAGACAATTCCTCCTGAATTGTAATTTTTTTGAAAATCCGGAGAGTTCAAACTGTGGAGAATGAGCCTTAAGCGGCTCCCTCTGCTGAGCGTGCGGGCGAAAAAGAAAAAATTGTTGAATTCATAAAGGTTGATCTCTCCTGGTTCTACGAGCTCCGGTTGGGACAGGGATTCCCTGTAGCGGGCGCGCATGTACGCATTCCCAAGAATAATGCTGCGTCCGTCGGGTTTGATTTCATACAGCGAAACCCCCATATCCGTGTCGGCCACATTGAGTTCTATATAGGCTTTGAAGACAGCGTATCCGGCTACTTGGAGGTCTTGTTTCAAAGGAGGGCTGTGATAGATCAATTTTTCGTCCCCAAAGGCCGTATGCTGGCTGAGGAACGACTCGTTTTTCTTCTGTTCCAGGTATTCCTCCCTGGTCATGATTTTTAAGGGATCATAGGTGAAGACGTCGGGTTTCTGATTGTCCGATGGGGGACCGGCGACAAGGGTTCCGGATTGAAAGACATCGTGTGCATTTCCGTCTATGGAAAAAAGGTACCACCCCGCTCTGTCGTTGGATATATCCTCGAGACGGTCGACATGTTTCCATTCATTTGTACCCATCATGTAGTAGCAGACTCTGTTTTTAATGAATTCCGGTTTTTTCCCGCCTTTGAAAACCCAGTCGTACCATTGGAGATGCAGCTGATCCATATCGAGGACTGCGTTATCTGCGAACACCAGCCCGCCAAGTTCTTTGGTGGGATTCCGGGTACCCGCATGGCTCCAAGGTCCGGTGATGAGGTAGTGCTTTGCCTTGCCTTTGTCCGTTCCATAGCGCATGTGTTCGGCGTAGTAACGCATCGCTCCGGGCTGATCTCCATCGAAATAGCCGGTAATAGTCAGAATAGGGACATCCATCCTTTTATAGTCTTCGGGTTTGGGGTTGATGCTTCTCATGAAGTCATCATAATCGGGATGAGATAGGCTGCGTGCAAACAAGTTCTGATCTGTTCCCGTGATTTCCGCGAGTTTGGAGTAGGGGAGGTGCTGGTTGTACAATTTGTAAAACTTGTCGTACCAGTACTCTTCGTCCGCGAATATATTTTTGTTGTAGGTTCTTCCGGCTATGAGGGCGTTCCATTGAACCATGTAGCTTACGAAAATATTGCATAGTCCGGGATAGTCGATTCCAGGGTAGGAGGCGGCCGTAGGGACGATCGTTTTCAATGCAGGAGGGAATTCTTTAAGCGCTTGCCATTGGGTGAAACCCCGGTAGGACCCTCCTCTCATGGCCACCCGGCCGTCGCACCAAGATTGCTCGGCGATCCAGGCGACGATGTCGGCTGCGGTCTGGCTTTCGTGTTCATCAGGGTAAAAAACGCCCTCGGAATTTCCCCTGCCACGGCAATCCACCTGCAGGTACACATACCCGTTTCGTGAGAAAAACATGCCTCTTTTCTGTCCTTCATCGGCCACATAAGGAGTCAAGGCGAAGATAGACGGAAGAGGTTCTTTCATGTCGGCCGGCATCCAGATCTTTGCCGTCAGACGAACGCCGTCTCGCATAGGGATTTTTTGATCGAGAACAATCCGGATGTCGACGGCATCATGGTCTCGAACGGCAGGTAAAGATGTTGTTAGGCTTATGGCAAAAAGAATTATGAGCCCTATGCGAACTTTTGATTTCATGTGTATCTCTCCCTTAGGGAATTTCTGTTTATTATAGTCATTTTATGAAAGAAAATCTTATACGGTTCCTCAATCTTTATCTCGGTTTAGAGTGCCCCGTCGCGGCTTCGAAAAAACGCATTTTCATGCCTGTCATTTTTTGGTAGGAAGCTCGAGAAGGCTCGGGTGTTTCCTGTCGTGATAGAGCTTTATAGTGGCCGTACGCGCATCCTCTTTGGTCTCGTCGGCGATGGCTCCACCGGAATTGAAATTCTTCGCCCAATCTGGAGAATTGAGACAATGGAGGATAAGCCGCAGCCGGCTCCCTTTTTTTAAGCGGCATGCGGTGAAATAAAAATTATTGAATTCATAGACATCGATTTCACCGGTCTTGACAAGCTCCGCTTTGGAAATTGAGTTCCGGTATCGGGCTCGGATCATATCCTGGCCTATGAAAATTTTCTTGCCGTCAGGTCTTATTTCAAACACAGAAACGGCCAGGTCCGTATCGGGGACATCCATTTCAATATAAAGACGTATTCGAATATAGCCGGCAACTTCGAGGTCCTTTTCAAGAGCAGGGCTGTGATAGACCAGCTTTTCATCGGGAAAGAACTCTCTCTGGTGCATGTAAATTTGTGTTCGCTTTTCCCAAAGATAATCTTCCTTGGAGATGAGCTCCAAGGGATCGTAATAGAAAATATCGGGTTTTTTGGCCTCATCCGTAAGGATTTTCGTGAGACTTCCTGAATGATAGATGTCGTGGGGGCTTCCGTCTTTCGAAAAAAGATACCAGATATCGTTTCCGTTGGAAATTTCCTCTATCCGGTCGGAAAATTTCCATTCATTCTCGCTCATCATGTAATAACAGACTCGCTTTTTTAAAAACTTCGGTTTTTTCCGTCCCTTGAGCACCCAGTCATACCATTCCAGATGCAGCCGGTCCATGTCCAGCACGGAGTTCTCTCCGAAAGTCAGCCCCTTTAATTCCTTGACGGGAGTTCTTGTCCCGGCATGATCCCAGGGACCGGCGACGAGATAATGTTTTTCCCTGCCTTCCTCCGTTCCATAGGCCATATGTTCCCGGTAATAAGTCATGGCTCCCTGTTGATCGGTGTCGAAGTAGCCGGTGATCGTTAAGATGGGAATGGATATCTTCCTGTAATCTTCCTCGGAAGGTGTCAGCGCCCTCCAGTAGTCATCGTATGTGGGATGCTGCAACAAACGATTAAAAAATTTTTCGCTGGTTCCCAGTTTCTTTGCCAACCGGCTCAGCGGCGAATACTCTTTGTAAAGGCTGTAGTATTTTTTATGCCAATAGGCGGTATCGTAGAATAAATTCCAGTTGACCGTTTTCCCCGCAACCAATGCGTGCCATTGGGGAAAATAAGTCATGAATATATTGTTCGGGTGAGGGATGTCGATGCCGGGATAAGCGGCTGCTGTTGGGACGATGGTTTTGAGTGAAGGAGGAGCTTCTTTCAGGGTTTGCCACTGATCCATTCCCCGGTAAGATCCGCCTCTCATGGCCACCTGTCCGTCGCACCAGTCCTGCTTGGCGATCCACTTCGCCGCATCAAAGCCGTCTTTTCCGTCATTCTCGTTTGGTATAAATTCTCCTTCGGAATTCCCTCTGCCCCGGCAGTCCACCTGGAGATACACGTACCCGTTCCGGGCAAAATACATCCCTCTCGTCTGTCCTTCATCGGAGACATAGGGAGTCAGGGAGAAGATAGCGGGCAGAGGTTCTGTTATTTCCTCCGGCATCCAGATCTTTGCTGCAAGACGGATGCCGTCTCTCATCGGGATTTGCTGGTCGAGAAAAATCCGGACTTCGATGTCATCGTTCTGTAAGGCTGCAAAAGACAGCGAGAAAACGAGAAAAAATAAGAGAAGAATACTCTGAATTTTTATAGATTTCATTTCTTTAACTCCTGTCTTAAACGGTTTCCGGTAAAAAGCGGTCTTGCTTCCGATCTGGAATCGAATTTCTATGCTGGTATGGTATTTACATTTCTCAAGATGGAATAAGGCGAACGTACAAAAATCACAAATCCTGTCGAGAGTAAGTTGAAATGCTTAAAGGATGTTAGCCGTGATATCTTATGAATCTTCCTTCACTCTTCGTAACAGATTGACTCCTGGATAGGAGGTGCCGACATACCAGCTGGTTTCTTCGAAAAGGTAAAAGGGGGAGAAGTGCTTCTCCCCCTTTTATGTCTTTTGTACTTAGAAGAAAATCCGGGCTGCAATCCTGAAGAATCTTCCTGGAAATACATTATAGGCTTTTTCAAATGTCGGTGTGTTCACATCGGTATAGATAGACCTTTCATGTGCTCGATTCAGTACGTTGAAAATGTCGATGATCAATCCGAGCCGGGTTTTTTCCGAGAATTGGAAAATTTTCTCCAACCTGAAATCGAGGTCGATTTTATTGGTCAATCTTTCTGATCCCCTCGGTTCGATAAACACCCTCGGCGCTCCGGAAACAGCGGCTCTGACTGTCCTCGTCCAGGTGGCTCCCGATATGTACGAGAGGCGAGGACTGAAGCTGAATTTAAGAGGGAGAACGAATGTGCCGTAGATTTGCAGGTTGTGCGTTGGATCGTAGGGGAGATGTCCTTCTGCGTTTATCTGATAGTTTGGATTTTGAAAAGCACTGCTCAGTCCGGCTCCACTGCCGAAATCATTGGCTTGATTTCCTTTGGCATTTCCATAGGTGTAGTCGATGTGAAGCATCCAGTCATTGGAGAATCTCTTATCGAAAAAGAAGGTTACGCCTGTGTACGTGTTTTTGGGAGTGACGATTACGGATTCGGACATACCTGCCTCGGGATTGGTGATGGAGAACATGTCGGCCGAACTCGGTGAGGTTTTCTGGTAGGCGGTGATGGTTTCCGTCTGCCCGTTCTCGTTTTGAAAAGTGTAAGGAACCTCAGCCCAGGTGGCGGTTGTGTTGACTTTGGCGATGAAATTGCTGAATTTTCTGTAGATAAATGTAGCTCCTACAGCCATGTCTTTCATCAGGGTCCGTTCGAAGCCTATCGCCAGTTGATCGGAGTGGGGCATGCGGATGTTCGGATCGATATCGGTCGGATTCGAAAAAACCTCCCGGTAGATCTCGAGCTTCGTGTTATCGGGCAAGACATAATACATAACCCAGTCGCCCAGCGAGCTGTCAGCTCCTTGATACAGGGCACTCTTTATCGAATCGATGTACCTTCCGAAATGGAATTTGATGGCTGTCGTGTTGTCCCCGAACAGGTCCCATGTCAGGCCGATTCTCGGTTCCCAGGAATTTTTCGGCTTAAAAACGACATCTGGAACATTGGGAAGAGTCCCCTTGTAGTAGCTGTAGCGGATTCCCGGATTGATCGTTATCCGGTCGCTGATCCTCCATGAATCCTGGACAAAGAACGTGGCCTTCCGTGCTTCGGCATGGGTGAGGTAAGTGAAAGAGTACGCGTATGTGTTGAATTGTCCTCCGTAATAGACATTGTCAACATACTGGTATCCGCCGGTATAGCCGAGATCGAACTTTTCGTAACCGGACAGGTATTCGACACCGAACTTGAAGTCGTGATCGCCCATGATAAAGTCATCGGCGTGGTGGCTGATCTTGGCATTGATCGTGATGTGTTCCGTATCCTCTCTACCCCATTCACCGAAGTTCCCACTGTACAATCCGGTCAGGTAGTCGAAACGTTGGGGTGTATCTCTTCCGTTGTTGGGCTTCTGCTCGTAATACAGGTTCCAGTAGCCTGTACTGACTTCAAGAAAGGTATTGTTGGTAAAGGTATGGTAGAAACTGACATTGATAGGAAAATCCGGACCAACATCGAAATAGGTGGCCTCGACCGGTCTGGCGGGACTCAAGCCTCTGTTACTGACCCGGAAATATTCATACTGGATGAAGGCCTGCAATCGACTTTTATTGCTGGCTTGCCAGGTCAACTTGAGGAAAAAACTGGGCATAATGAACGATTGTTTTTCACTGAAGCCTTCGATCTCGGTGTCGGTTTGCTGGTGGCCGCCTGAGGCATAGAACCAGAGCTTATCTTTTATGATGGGACCGCCGATACCGATGTGAGCATCCAGGTACATCTGACGAGGAGGAACTGTGTAGAGTGAAAACATGGGTTTATCTGAATCGATATTATTCTGGATCCAACCGAGGGCGGAATAAGTGGCTTCTGCAAATCCCTCAAAAGTATTTCCTCCGCTCTTGGTGATCAGGTTCATGGCGGCACCCATAAAATTCCCGTACTCGGCATTCGCCCCGATTCCGGATACCTGAATCTCTTCCAAGAGGGTTATATCCGGATAATTTCCGTCGGCACCGTAAGCCAGCCAGGTCGCGTTCATACCGTCCAGCTGCCAGTTGTTGCTCACTCTTCGCGGTGCTCCCATGACACTGTAATCATCCGTACCCGGAGCGAGGTTGATCAACGAAGTAGAGTTCTTGGACCGGGTATTCCCGATCGTCTCGATGGTCTCTCTGTCGATGTTTGTGGTCAGCGTTTGAGAGTCTTTGACGTCGACGAGGGGAGTCGTGGCCACAACAGTGATATCTTCCTCCAGTGTTCCGATTTTCAGTGAGAGGGTCAAGCGTAGTGTCTGTCCGACATACAGCCTGATATTCTCTGCTTTGGCAGGGACAAATCCGGAGAGCGATGCTTCGGCCACGTACATCCCTCTCGGAAGGAGCACGAACCTGAATTTACCCGTAGTATCGGTGACCATGCTTCGAGTGCCTCCGATCAAATCCGGAGACGAAACTTTGACCTCTGCTCCGGGAAGGGGAGTGCCCTCCTCATCGACGACAACTCCTTCGATGGCACCGGTGCTTCCGCTTTGCGCGATAGATGTGCCGGCACAGAGCATGAGAATCAGGACTAAGGCATGAAAAATGATGAATGCTTTTCTCATTCAAACCTCCTTTCTTTACTTTTCGTTTAGAGAAAAAAATAATCGTCTAGTACGACTTTGATTTCTTTTACCTAGAGCCTTCATTATCACCCCCTTTCTTTTTAAAATCTGCCGTTTCATTCGCTATGTGATCGGGAAAAATGACGAGTTCATGGTGCTCATTTTTTAATTTATTTATGATTCGGTCTTTCAGAACGGTATGGATTCCAACCGCTGAATCTAATCCCACTTGAGTTAAAAGGTATATGATCGATCATGTACCTTAAGCTATATCAGCGATTTTGTTTTGTCAAGCTTTTTTTGATCCGTTTTTTCCCTGTTGTTGAAAGAAAAGCGGCAAAATCGGCGGCAGCAGTTCGAAAGCCGAATATTGATGAAAAAAGGCGCTTGACTTCGGGTTACAAATGCGATAATCATGATACATGATCGATAATATATTATTTGTGTATAAAGAATTTACATTTTATCTGGATTGCGGTTATGATTGAAGGGCTTGGAAAGAGAGTCTTGGATTTATCGCAGTACAAATCTCCCCGCATGATGAAGCATTGGTTTTGGATTTTGCGGGCATGATTTTCTTTTTACTGCCATTATGGGAACGGTCGATCCGGTGCCATGAAGATTAAAAGCTTTGTGAGCGTTCGAAAGGAGAGGGGATGATGGACACTCTTATCGAGGAATACAAGAGAACTCACCCGAAATCGCAGAGAATACACTGTCAAGCAGCAGAGCATTTTTCCGGAAACGGGGCTACCCATGTGATGCGTGTATTCAATCCCTTCAGGCCTTACATCACGCATGCCCGGGGCTGCCGAAAATGGGATGTGGACGGCCATGAGTACATAGACTGCATCATGGGTCATGGGGCTTTGATTCTCGGTCATCGGCATCCAATCGTTGTGAAGGCTGTCCAGGCGCAAATGGAAGCAGGCCTGCATTTCGGAGAAAATCATGAGTTGGAAGTCGAGCTTGCCAGGCTCATTAAGTCGCTGATTCCATCAGCCGAGAAAGTAGAATTTTGTTCCTGCGGCCAGGAAGCCAATTTGTTGGCGATAAGATTGAGCCGTCTTTTCACGGGACGAAGAAAGATCCTGAGATTCGTCGACCATTACCACGGCTGGGCCGATGAGCTTGCCCCATGCGGATCACCGGGCATCAAGACTCCTGAGGTGACCCTTATTCCCAGCAATGACCTGAACAAGTTGGAGAAGGAACTCCGTACAGGGGATTATGCGGCCCTAATCATGGAAGGAGGAGGCGGTATCCTTGGAGTGCAGACTCCGCTGGATCTCGATTTTGTTCGCTCAGTGGAAGTCCTCACCCGGAAGCATGGGACCATCTGGATTCTGGATGAAGTTGTCACCGGATTTCGAACAGCTCCAGGGGGCTGGCAGTCTCATATTGGGATAAAACCGGATTTAACGACTTTGGGGAAGTGTTTGGCCGGAGGGCTTCCCGTCGGGGCTGTCATCGGCCGCGCCGACCTCATGGATTTCTTAGGTTTGCAAACTCCTCCTGAAAAAAGGATGGAACATGGGGGGACGTGGAATGCACTTCCGTTAGTGTGTGCTGCCGGCGTAGCCGCCTGTAAGCTGTATCAGACAGGGGAGCCGCAGAGGAAAGCCAATGAAGCCGCCGCCACATTTACTGATGGTGCGCAGCGAGCGTTAAGCGAACGCCGGCTCAATGGCCGTGTTTATGGCGGAAGTATCGTGAAGCTCGATCTCACTGCGCATGATTCAAAGGAGGCCGGAGCCGGCAGAGATATAAAAAGCGATATTACGGATCTTTTTAATTCTCAGGTGACTTCGGTCAAAGGGCGTCTTTGTCTCCACCTGCTTCAACGGGGGATCGCTACGCTTGAGGGGAGTTTTTTTATCTTTTCAGCCGTTCACTCGGATGAAGATATCGGCCTGATTCTAAAGGCTCTGTCGAATTCGCTCGATGCGATGGTGGATGAAGGGTTCTTCAGACCCGTAGAGACTTGAGACAAAAACTGAGGATGGAGATTTATATATACACCCAGTGTGTTTTAAGGGCCTTTTTTGCCTTGTCCACATCCCTCTGCCCGATGGCTTCGAGCAAATCACAGTGGCTTTTCCAGGATGTGGTGAGATAACCGCTATCCGTAAAATAGGAGAGATAGCTGCTTTCGACGATAAGCATTCTATCAATAGCTTGGTCCAAGGTTTGATAGATAACCTCATTTTTTAGGTGCTTCCAGATTTTTCTGTGGATTTTATGGTTCTGTTGGATGTACAAATCGACCTGCTTCGATTCGTAATATTCGCCCAGTTTGGTGTTCAGGTTTTTTAGGTCCTCTATCGCTTTGTCAGTGATATTTTCTATAACTTTATGGATGCATGCCACGTCGAGGATTTGGATAAGCTCGCCGAGCATCATGCTCTCTTCCACTCCGATGTCGACAACTTTTACATCACTCCTGGCGCTGATGATCAAATACTTTTCTGCGGCAAGTCTTTGAATGGCTTCTCTTACAGGAGTTTGGCTGACACCTAGAAAATCGGCGATTTCTCGGATTTTGACTCTTTGGTTGGGCTTAAGTTTTCTTTTAAGGATTGATTCTTTGAGATTGGTGTAGATGACTTCACTGATCGTGGAGACCTGCTTCAAACTTTTTCCCCGGTCCAAATATTTCGATATATTATCGTTCATGCATCATAACCT
>JAFGNQ010000431.1 GCA_016926925.1 Candidatus Aminicenantota bacterium | reverse complement strand
TCAATGCACTGGAACCATGCGTCGGGCAGATCACGAGCTTCAATAAACTCTAATTTCATCAGCGGTCCTTTCTTTGAAGAAGATAAAAGGGGATATACAGAAATCAAAAAGCAAAGTCAAGTAACTAATTACTGTGATCCGGGAAATGTTTTATTCTCGCTTTTTGGGATTCATGCAAATTGATTCGTCGAGGAGAAAAACCTCATCAGCTTCTGATTCGATGGAATGGGAAAGATCGTCTTCGAAACTGAAGACTTCGACTCTTTTCCCGAGGTTCCGAGCGTAATTCAGCAAAGGGATGAAATCGCTGTCGCCTGAGACCATGGCTAAAGTGTCGTATTCGCCAATAGCGGCACTGGAAAAAGCGATAATCTCATCGTCCCAATTCGTATTTTCAAGGCTGCCTCCGTTGTGGTAAAGCAACTTCATTCGGACCTGATATCCCATCTTCTCAAGATGGCGGACGAACAAATCCGAATCAATGAGGGGATCTGAAACCAAAAAGGCGATCGGGAAAACGACCCGGTTTTTGCCCGCCCTTTCGACTCTACGGAGTAATTTTCCATAATCGATTTTGCGCCCCCATTTTTCCCGCGGGGTGTAATAAATGTTCTGGCCATCGACCAGACACAGGACCAATTCCGCCTTATTCATAATAAGCAACCTCCTATGTTTTCAGATTTTGAGTAACATTGCTGTTAATTCTTGAGGGGTAAAAGTCTTCGATTTTTGTATCTCTGGAATGAATATGTCGATTCTCCTTTGCCATCGCTTATTCATGAGGTCGTTGATTTCAAATATTCCAAAGCCCTCGATGTAAACCTTTTTCCCGAAAACCCAACCACATTTGAGGAGGTCTCTGCTCACGGCAACAGTCCCGGGCCTAACTTTCCTCATACAGCCCGTGATCTCGGGGTCATCATCGCATTGTGATTTGGTTGAAGAATAGGCGGTCACTGTGACTTTCTGAACGTCTGAGACCTTAAGGGCTTCTTTGACCTCACTTAACTCCTTCCTGGTCTTTCTATAGTGCAAATCTATGTGGATAACGCCGCCAATAAAAAGAACAAATAGAAGTGAAATAATAATGAACCGAGCAACTTCCTTATTATGTTTCTTCCTGTTTTTTTTCATCCTTTCATTCCTCCCTTTGGCAACAGTAATGAATTACTGGTAAAAATGAATAAAAAGCACCTATTTTTCGGGGTGCAACAGCTCATCGATTTCAAATGGGATCTTGATGATATCTTTGAACTTGACTGTCTCTTTGCTTTTTCTGAGGAGCTGATTGTTGAACAGCCACACATGCCTGGGGGCCTCTGTCTTGCCTTTGATGAAATCCAGGCCGAAAAGGGTAAGTCTCCAAAATCCCGTATTAACCCCCTTGCTGAATTTAGGCTCTATGAGCCCCCAAAACCTCATCACAGAATAATCTCTGGAAATAGGTACACTTCGAAGCTGGATCATTTCCCTATTAATGTGTACCCAACCATCTATGGGATTGAGTTCGATCGTCACCTTATTCAAATAGTATAGAAAGCTCGCCAGGGATGAATTGAGGGTCCTTTTATAGATTTGTACCCTCTGGCCGCAACAGGGGCAGGAACACCCTTTTTGGGCGTTTTCAACGATCCATTTCCTGGCTTCTCCGAGTGATGCAGTGGAGTGAAAGGTCAATTTTCGCCCTCCTTCCTTGAGGTTTCCTTTATGGCCTCGGCAAGATCCTCAAACAGAGTGACTGCAAAAAGAGGAGTGCTATTCCGCTTGAAAAGCAACAATGGCCGGCCGTTACCATAGACCTCCCCTTTGGCTTGTTTCTTCGCATGCTGCTTGGCTTGCTCGAATTTCGAAAGTAACCCGACATTCAAACTCGCTGTGATCTCGATCGCATGAAACGGCCAAACTTCCCGGGCTTTTTCGGACAGTTCCAAATCTTGGCCGTGCTGACCCATCCCAACACTTTTTACGTCGACTTCAGACAGGCCAAAAGTTTTAACGATGATGTCTGCGGCTGCCTGTTGAGCCCGCCGGCCTTTCTGTTTTGAAGATTTGGGGGTCATTTTCTTTTTTTCGCTGATCTCGGTTTTAAATAGAATCCGAACCGCCTTCCGGCAAGTAGGACACCACCCGGCGCAGAACTCGTTAATCCGATCAATCAGTGGGATGCCTTCAGGCAATGGAATCCTTTCCGCCATATTCGTTCTCCTTTCCTGCTTCATGCAAATATAGACACCGAAAATTGACTACCGTTGCCTATATTTGCACTTAATTAATGAAGGGCGATTCTGAAATTATACGCCGATTTCGATTTCCCGGGATGTGAGGTATCTCAAATACTTTTTGGAGATAAGTTTGTCGCCCATCTCCCTGACCTTACCGATGATTTTCTGGGCTCTGGGTTTGTAGAGCATCGAGCCGCCCAGGTCGTCTTTGAAAAACGTGATAACCTCATCAGGGTCCATGGCTCCCATCTCTTTGATCTTTCTGCAAAGCAGAGCGGTTGCAATTTCCTTGTCTGTGAATTTTGTCTTTTCTTCAGTCATAGGCTTCCTCCTTACTATGTTGGGGTTACATTAAGACGGTACTGAAACCGTCGGCTTCTTTGACGACTTTAATGGTCTTTTCAAACATGGATTTGAGTTCCGGGTCGTGCGTGACAACCAAGACCGTTCCGACCCTCTTTGAAACGTCTTGGAGGAGTTCCATTACCCCGCTGACTCCCTCCGCATCGAGGTGTTCAAACGGCTCATCGTAAAACACCAGGTCAATGGGCCGCTTGCCATACCCTCGACACATATCTTGAATAGCCTGGGCAATGCAGATATCTGCCCGTTTTCTCTCTCCGCCGGATATGCCGGCATATTTCGATGCTCCGTCGACGTGCATGACATCAATGGCAAACTTTTCTTTCCCCTTTGTTGTGGTCTGGAATCGAATGTCCAGGTCGCTGTCACAGGAAATCGCAGTATAATGGTTTGCCTGGGTGTTCAAAAATGTTGCACTTGATTCGAGGAGAAAAGAGGGGATTCCACCGTATCCGAAGGCCCTTTCCCAATACTGAATGTAAGCCGCTTCCCGGATATGATCCTGCTGCAACCCTTGTTGCTCTTTTTTGATCTTTATGAGCCGTGTAATTGCCTTCTTTTCAGTCTCGATGAGAGGGGCGAGTGAACAAGTTTCCGTTGCCTCCTTGGCTTTTTGATCTTCCAAATCGGCAATCATCTTTTCCAGATCTTTTGAGCCGTCGATCTGATTTTGAAGAATAGCAACCAGATTTGAAAGGTCTTTCGTGCGGTCTTGCAGGGACTTGAAGCGCATGATCTCTTCTTCGCAGAACTTCTGATCTTCGGCCAAATTGCCAACCGCCTCTTCGGCCCGTGCCAGGAGAGCTTTCATTTTTTCGATCTGCCCATTGAGGTTTGCCGCGTTTTTCTCGGCGGCCTCGATAACGTGTTTGACATCAGGGGGCTCGATGATTTTCCCGCATTCAGAACATTTTGTGCCAATCCGTTTTTCTGCTGTTTTCGCTAGTTTGATGAGCGAATCACGTTCAGAAATATTTCGAGCATAAATTGCCGAAAGTTTGTGCTTATTCATCTCTAACGGCTTGATTTCATCTTGTTTCTTTTTCAGTTGATCTTGGACGGCCGAAATATGGAGTTCCTTCAACGCCGTCTCAATCTCATGAAGTTCCTTCCGCCGCTTTGAAATCTCCGTGTTGATTTTATCGGAGTCGACCCGTTTGGCCCT
>JAFGNQ010000006.1 GCA_016926925.1 Candidatus Aminicenantota bacterium | reverse complement strand
AATTCCAGGGGGCATCCGGATTGGACTGGATGAGTCGCTCGTATATCTGGCCTGCACCGATGAAATCTCCCTGGGATTCCAGATATTTGGCTTGGAAATAGAGCCGGAACTCACCTGTTTTGTCTTTGGGATCAGGCAGTTTTTTATCGGTAGAATCGCTCTTGACTTCGCCCGAAAAATAGCCGAGAGACCGCAGTCTCGCTTCTTCTTCCTTAGTCAATCTCCTCTTGCCTCCTGCAGCAGCCGATGTCAATTCTTGCCTGAGTTTATTCAGATTCTTCTCCATTTCAACGGCTACCAGCTTCTCTTGATCGATCACGTTACGCTCTTCCCGGGGATCTGATTTGAGATTGTACAGCTCGGGCTTGGGTGCAAGGACATACTTCCAATCTCCTTCTATCCAACCGAAGAGCTCGGACCAACCGTAGGTCTCCCTGGGGGCATAGGTCTCAAGGTAGCTGGGCAGGTCATTATCTCTCTTACCCTCCATGTAAGGCAAAAGACTCGTCCCCGGAGCGTTTTTGTCCGCTTTGACTTTGAGCATATCCAGAACACTGGGCATGATGTCGATCAGCCTCACCCGTGAGTTGACGACCACACCCTGGGGCAAGTGATTCGGAGCGTAGAAGACGAGCGGCACCTTGAGGGTGGAATCATAGAGGAAAAGGCCGTGGTCGACTTCTCCCTTTTCGCCGAAAGCCTCCCCGTGGTCGCCGGCCAGGATGACCAGGGTTTTATCCAGGATCTTTTTTTGCTCGAGCCGCTGTATGGTTTTTCCGATATATGCATCCATATAGGCAATTTCGCCGTCATACGGATTGTGCGCAAAATCCTCCTTGTAAGGGGGTGGTGGAGCATAGGGACTGTGGGGGTCGAATAAATGAACCCAGACGAAAAATTTTTTATCGGAATTTTCATCCATCCAACCTGAAAAGGCGGCGAAAACCTCCTCAGCTCTCCTTTCCTCCCGAAAATTTTTTATGGCGTTCAGCTTGGAAAATTGGTCGTCATAGACCAGAAAGCCCTGATCGATCCCGAACCGGGAGTCCACGGTAAAGGAGCTGACAAAGGCAGCGGTCTGAAATCCCTGATCCTTCAGAATTTCAGCCAAGCTCACAAAGTCCGGACTTAAAAAATAGAAACCGTTGTTGTGAACCCCATGTTCAGCCGGATATTTACCGGTCATTATAGAGCAGTGGGAAGGGAGGGTCAAAGGAACCTGGCAGTAGACATTGGCAAAACGCACCCCCCTGCCGGCGAGGGCGTCGACGGCCGGTGTTTTGGCCGCATCGTATCCGTAGCATCCTAAGCGGTCTGCACGCGTTGTATCCATAGTGATGAGAAGAACATTGAGGTTTTTATCCTTAGCGACCCTTCCCGAGGCCTGGCAAAAAGGGATAAGATAGAAACACATCACAAATGCAAATAAAAGGATCTTTCCCAAAACGGAGCAGTCCCGAACAGGGAATTTTTTACTTTTTGATTTCGAAGTCGCAGATCTCATTTTAGCTATATATCAAAGTCTCTATTGCAACTCGCCTTTCCCCATTGAAATCAATGGTCCTGTTCTCGAAGAAGCCTGGCTTCCCATTGAGCAAGAGCTCTTTGAGCCTGCAATTTCCTTTCTGTGTTGCCTTCTTGTGTTGTCTCCAAATAGTACTTCAGATGGCGTACCGCATCCTTCAGCCGGCCGCTTTTCTCCAGGGCAACGGCATAATTGAAATAGGCGTCGGGTACGGGATCGATCTCAACAGTCCTTTTTAGGTTTTCGAGGGCCTTTTCCATGTTTCCTAAGGAGTCATAGAGGATTCCAATCTCCCGAAAGATGATAGGATCGTCAGGAAACTTCTCTTTCAACTGCAGATAGACATCCAGCGCTTCTTCTCTTCTGGCGAGAGCGGCTAAACAGTAAGCATACCGAAGACCTATGTCCCTGGTTTCCGGCTCAATAGCTAAAGCTTTGGCAAAGCAGTCCGATGCTTCTTGCCATCTGTTCATATTGAAAAGGGCAATTCCTGATGTATACAATGCATCAAAGTTTCGAGGATCCTTCCTCAGAACGATTTGGCATGCCTGATAGGCCTGCTCGGCTTTCATGTTGCCCAAGTAGATTTTGCTCAGCCGTGTGAGAATAACGACAGAATCGGGAAGCCGTTCCCTGCCCTTCTCCAAAATTTGAAGCGCATCGTCGGGTCTGCCCATTTTTTGATAGAGAAGGGCCGAATAAACATAACCCCAAGCAGCCCCGGCATTGAGTCTCAGCAGTTCTTGATAATTTTTCTCCGCTTGTTCATAATTCTTTTCATATGTATGCCTGCGTGCTTGGGCAAAGAGGATATATTCATCAATTTTGTCCTTGGGATCCGGCAAATCTTTTTTTGAATCGTCTCCTTCAAATTCTCCGGCTAGATAACCTAAAGAACGGAGTCTTTCAACTTCTTCCTTTGTTAACTTCCTTTTTTGAGCGTTTCCCATCGATGAGCCCGTTTGAATCAAATTCGCCAGTTTCTTCTCCAGTTTTGAAACAATTCCGCCCTGTTCAGTGTAGAGATTATGTTCTTCTCTGGGGTCGTCCTTGAGGTTGTACAACTCCGGCCGAGGAGCTTTGATGTATTTCCATTCTTCATCAATGAGGCCTACCAGCTCCGACCATCCATAAAATTCTCGTGGAAGGTAGGTTTCTATGTATGAAGCTAGATCATTCTTTTTGCTCCCACGCATGTAAGGAAGCAAAGTCGTCCCCTGCACATCCTCATGGATGGATATTTTTAACATATCGCAGATTGTCGGCATGATATCGATCAACCTGACCTTTGCGTCAAGAACCAATCCCCCAGGAAGGTGCCCGGGCGCAAAAAAGATTAAAGGAACTCTCAATGTAACATCATAGATATAAAGTCCGTGTTCGACTTCACTTTTCTCCCCCAGGGCTTCCCCATGGTCCCCTGCTAAAACAATCAGCGTTTTATCAAGGATGTTTTTTTCTTGCATGAGGTCTCTGAGTCTGCCTATGTAATAATCCATGTATGCGATCTCACCATCGTAGAGCCTTTTGGTAAATTTTTCTTTAAACGGCGAAGGCGGATCGTAGGGCATGTGGGGATCGTAGAAATGGACCCAACTAAAAAACTTTTTGTCATGGTTTTTATCGATCCACTCAGAAAAAGAGTCGAATACTTTTTCCGCCCTTCTCTCAGAGGCAAAATCTTTTATGCCCTTTCCCTCGAGAAAATCATCATCATAGACATCGAAGCCCTGATCTACCCCGAATCGGGAATCCACAGTGAAGGAGCTCACAAAAGCAGCGGTTGCAAATCCCTTCTCCTTGAGAACTTCCGCCAGAGATGTAAATTCAGGGCTAAGATAATACAAACCGTTGTTATGAACTCTATGATAAATCGGATATGTTCCGGTCAAAATGGAACTGTGGGAGGGCAGAGTCAGAGGAACTTGACAATAGGCATCGGCAAACCTGACACCCTCTGATGCCAGGCGATCCAAATTGGGTGTTTCCGCCTGTTCGTAACCGTAACATCCTATTCGGTCCGCCCGTGTTGTATCCAGAGTCACAAGAAGAACGTTGAGGTTTTTATCCGGCCGTATTTTTTCTGCGGCACGGGATTTGGGAGCACAGGGATAGATAACAGACAGCATTAAAAGGAAGGGAAATAAATTCCGTCCCATCGTTTTTTGAAAAAGGTCCCTCTGCTTTGATATCCGTGTTGAAAAACGAAGATGTTGAATGCAACCTGCGGTTATT
>JAFGNQ010000430.1 GCA_016926925.1 Candidatus Aminicenantota bacterium | reverse complement strand
TTTTTAAGATCGTCGTACTGCACAATGGCGGCATCGACATCTTTTTCCTTGAAGGTTTTGTAGAGCACATCGGCGAGCGGCTTGATGGGTTCTTTGATTTCCGCACCATAAAGAATACGAAAGATATTTTCGCTCATCTCACCCAGGTTGGCCCCCGGAGTGTTGTTGAAAAGGACGACAAGATGCCTGTCGTCGACCTGCCTGTCGATCAGGGTGTTGAAGCCGTTGATTCCTCCGCCATGGGCGATATGCAGTTTCTTTTCTTCGGAATCAGGCACACTTTTCTTGCTTATAGACCAACCATAGGCATAATGGCCTCCGAACGCAGCCATATGCGGCGTGAACATGAGGTCTTTCAATTTTTGGGAGAGCAATCTCTCTGTGTAGAGCGCTTGATCCCAGAGGTACATGTCTTCAACTGTGGCATACAGGGATCCGGCCGCATAAGGCAGGGACATATCCAGGTAGGGAGCATTTTCATAACCGTCCAAGGTGATTTGATATCCGGCCGCCCTATGGGGAATGAGCACATCATGGCGGTCATAGCCGGAGTTATGCATCCCTACGGGTTCAAGAATTCTTTCTTTAAGGACCTGCTCATAGGTTTTTCCGGTGATTTCTTCAATGATCGCACCCAAAAGAAAATACCCGGAATTGTTGTAGGCGAATTTGGAGCCCGGCTCGAACTCCAGGTCACCGCTGCAGAATTTTTTGACGAATTCTTCGACACCGTATGGATTAAGGCTGATCTCATCCATGAAATTCGGAAGGCTGGTGTAACTGGGAATCCCGGAATTGTGCACAAGCAGATTATGAATCGTCACTTTGTCTCCGGTATCTTTACGATAATACGGGAGATAATCCGAGAGCTTTGCTTCCAGATCGATTTTTCCCTCTGACACAAGCTGCATGATAAGCATGGAAGTGAACTGTTTGGTGATAGAGCCGATTCTTAATTTTGTATTGGGTTCGTGAGGAATATTCCATTCCCTTTCGGCCAGTCCATATCCTTTTTTGAATATGACTTTGCCTCTCTCTGCCACGAGCGCCGTGCCGTTGAACTGTCCAAGATCGTGGTATTTCATAATCAGATTATTGATGAGTTCGGGTTTGTCCTGGGAAAAACTTTGGACTTGAAGGGCCATCACCGAAAAAAGGACTACGGCCAAGATTTTGGCCGACAATACTCTCGAATTACGCTGCATGATTCATCTCCTTCTGCTCATATTTTTTTTAAACGGAAGGTGTTATTGTATTGCAGTCCTCTTCTAAATTCAAATCTTTTCATTCCGGTCAAGGTGCTTCCGCGGTTCTTTCTCATCATCATGCATTTGCAGATATGGGATGCCTCCGTTACTGAAGCACCCGACATCATTGACCGACAGAACAAGCTGTGATACAAACATTATGTTTGAACATGCTTTTCCGCACAAAACAGGAGGACAAATGAACAAGAGAATTCTCGCCCTGACTCTTTTACTTCTGATAGCCGTTGTTCCAGGCTGTCAAAAAAAGGCGGCAGAACAACAAGTCTCTCTCTCCTACCCTATGACAAAACAAGTCGAACAGGTGGATGATTATTTCGGGACTCGAATCGAAGATTCCTACCGTTGGCTGGAAGATGATACGGCCGAAGAAGTCAAGGCTTGGGTTTCCGAACAGAATAAACTGACTTTTTCCTATCTGGAGAAGATTCCCTTCCGGAATCAAGTCCATCAACGGCTGACAGAAGTCTACAACTATCCCAAGTATTCTTCCCCATTCAGAGCCGGTGAATACTATTTCTTCTATAAGAATGACGGACTTCAGAATCAATCGGTTCTCTATGTGCAGAAAGGGCTGGATGGAGAGCCGGAAGTCTTCCTCGATCCCAACATTCTCTCCCCGGACGGCACTGTCAGGATTTTTCCGGTCGGATTCTCCAAGGACAATCGTTACATGACCGTCTCAAAGTCTGAAGCTGGATCGGATTGGCAGGAACTTCGCATCATGGAGATCGCATCCAAAAAAGAATTGGATGACCGGATCCAGTGGGTAAAATTCACTCCCGCAGCCTGGCAAGGCAACGGATTCTACTACAGCGGTTTCGACAAGCCGGAAGAAGGTCAAGAGCTGACCGCTGCCAACAAGTTTCAAAAGATATTCTATCACAGGCTTGGCAGCTCTCAGGAGGAGGATGGGGTGATCTACGAAGATAAAGACCATCCCTTCCGTTATATGAACGCTTCGGTCACAGAGGACGAAAAATTTCTTTTTCTATCCGTTTCGGAAGGGACATACGGGAATGAGCTTTACTACAGAGACCTGACGAAAAAGGGGATGAAATTCATACCTGTCTTTATCGGATTCGAGTTCAACAACGTGCCGCTTGACAATGTCGCGGGCCGGTTCTTAGTCTTAACCAACACAGATGCCCCCAACTACAGAGTCGTTTTGGTAGATCCCCAAAATCCCGAAAAGGATCGGTGGGAGACCGTCATTTCCGAAAAAACGGAAGTCCTCAACAACGCCAACACAGCCGGCGGTCAACTCTTTTGCCAGTACCTCAAAGACGTCACGACACAAGTGTATCAGCACGACATGACGGGAAAGCTCATAAGAGAGATCCAACTGCCCGGTCTGGGAAATGCCGGAGGATTCGGAGGAAGAAAGGATGATCGAATTCTCTTCTACACCTTTACTTCTTTTACTTCCCCACCCACAATATACAAATATGACATTGGAAGTGGACAATCAGAGCTTTTCCAAAAGACCGAGGTGCCCTTCAACCCTGAGGATTTCGTCGCCAAGCAAGTCTTCTACACAAGCAAAGACGGCACAAGAATTCCCATGTTCATCGTCCATAAGAAAGAGCTTGAGCTTGACGGTAAAAACCCAACCTATCTCTATGCTTACGGAGGTTTTAACATCAGTCTTCTTCCCTCTTTCGATCCGACAATCATGGTCCTTCTGGAAAATGGATGCATTTATGCCCAACCCAACCTTCGTGGAGGTGGAGAATACGGAGAAAAATGGCATAAGGCAGGAATGCTGCAAAACAAGCAGAACGTATTCGACGATTTTATCGCCGCTGCCGAATACCTGATAGCAGAAAAGTATACATCAAAAGACAAACTGGCCATAGCCGGCGCTTCAAACGGCGGTTTGCTGGTCGGCGCCTGCATGACACAGCGCCCCGACCTGTATCGGGCGGCCTTTCCCGCTGTCGGAGTTCTTGACATGCTCCGCTACCACAAGTTCACCGTCGGCTGGGGATGGGCGGTCGAATACGGCTCGAGCGACAACGAAGAGCAATTCAAGCACCTCCTCGCCTACTCGCCCTTGCATAACATTAAAGAAGGCACATCTTATCCGGCAACCCTTGTGACTACGGCTGACCATGACGACCGGGTCGTTCCGGCTCATTCCTTCAAGTTCATCGCAACACTGCAGGAAAAAAACACGGGGAACAATCCCGTGCTCATCCGAATTGAGACGCGGTCGGGGCATGGTGCTTCCAGCACGACGAAAAGGCTCGATGAGATTGCCGATAAATATGCGTTTATGTTTTACAATATGGGGATTGAGCCCATTTACTGACTTTACTGAATTGTATATTTTCGGGCACGCCGATGTCGTCGCATCAACCTCGACACATGAAAAATCCAGCAGAAACTTGGCTGATGCCGATTCCTGTCATTTTTGTCTTGAACTGCATTAAAAAGAAGGGCATTATAATACTGTAATAAAAATTTCATATTCGGAGTAATACGATGAAACCAACAGTCAAACCCAATAATCCGTGTTTTTCTTCAGGCCCCTGCGCGAAGCATCCTGGATTTTCCCTCGACGAGCTCAAAGATACGCCCTTGGGCCGGTCACACAGAAGCAGCCTGGGTAAAGCTAAGCTGGCGGAGGCGATCGAGAAGACAAAAAAAATCCTCAGTCTACCCGAAGATTATTTAGTGGGTATCGTTCCGGCATCCGATACAGGAGCCTTCGAAATGGCCATGTGGTCCCTGCTCGGCCCCCGCGGCGTTGACGTCCTGGTATGGGAATCCTTCAGTAAAGGCTGGGCCACGGATATCCAGAAGCAACTCAAGCTGGAAAATGTGCGCGTGTTCGAGTCCGATTACGGAAAGCTTCCCGAACTGTCGCAAGTGGATTTCAAAAACGACGTTGTTTTCGTTTGGAACGGAACCACGAGCGGTGTGAAAGTCCCGAACGGAGATTGGATTGCCGATGACCGTGAAGGCTTGACACTCTGCGATGCAACGTCTGCAATTTTTGCCATGGAAATACCTTTTCATAAACTCGATGTCATAACCTATTCTTGGCAAAAAGTTTTGGGCGGCGAAGCGGCCCACGGAATATTGATCCTTTCCCCCCGCGCTGTCGAGCGGCTCGAGAGTTATTCTCCCTCATGGCCGATGCCAAAGATTTTCCGAATGACCAAAGGGGGCAAATTGATAGACGGAATCTTCCAGGGCTCTACGATCAACACGCCCTCTATGCTGGTTAACGAAGACTATTTGGCTGCCCTGAATTGGGCTGAATCTATCGGCGGGCTTCCGGGATTGATCAAACGGAGCAATGCCAACCTGGCAGTTTGGGCAGATTTCGTTGCCAAACACGGCTGGATCGAGTTTCTGGCAGAAGATAAAAATATCCGCTCTAACACCAGTGTCTGTTTCATCGTGGATTTACCCGAAGACAAGCTCAAGAAAATGGTAAAAACTCTTGCTGAGGAAGGCGTTGCTTACGACTGCGGATCCTACAGGGATGCACCTCCGGGATTGAGATTCTGGTGCGGT
>JAFGNQ010000429.1 GCA_016926925.1 Candidatus Aminicenantota bacterium | reverse complement strand
CGAAAATGGTCGAATTGAATCCTGTGAAGCCGCTGAATCCCTGCCCACTCAAACCGTCATGCCCGAAGCGATCATAGACGGCTTTTTTCTCAGGATCGATCAACACCGAATAAGCTTCGGCGGCCGCTTTAAACTTCTCCTCGGATTCTTTGTTGCCCGGATTTTTATCGGGATGGAACTTCAAGGCAATTTGTCGATAGGCTTTCTTTATTTCATCCGCTGTTGCATTGCGTGAAATTCCGAGAATTTCATAATAGTCGTTTTTAATCATTCTCACCTAACTCGGCTCATGTTCCTGGGTTCTTTTGATAATGCCGTGCAGCTCTTCAGGCGACAGACCGGATACAGGCCTGACCTCGATGCCTTGTTCTCTGCCTGTCGCCAAATCTTTTGCAGAGACGGTAACCAGTCCGTCAGCATCGATTTCGAATGTCACATCGATTTGTGGAACACCCGCCGGTGCAGGAGCGATACCGACAAGATCGAAGACGGAGAGCGATATGTTATCGGCCACATTCTCGTTTTCTCCTTGCAGAACGTGGACCCTCACTCGTCTTTGATTGTGCTCAACCGTAGTAAAGGCCATCGTTTTTTTCGTGGGAATGGTTGTGTTTTTTTCAATGATTTTGACGAACCTCTCGTTCTCGGTTTCGATACCTAAAGAGAGCGGTGTCACGTCGAGAAGGAGCACAAGATCCTTCAAATTTCCTTCGAGTATGGCAGTTTGGATGGAAGCACCCATGGCGACCACTTCGTCCGGATTGAAATCCTCGATGGGCGATTTTCCGAAAAAATCCGTGATCATCTTTTTGATCAGAGGCATGCGTGTCTGCCCGCCCACAAGAATAACCTCGTCGATCCTTTCGATATCCAAGCCTGAATCGGAAAAAGCCTGATCCATAAACGGAAAAGTATCGTTGATCAGATCTTTAGTCAGCTCTTCGAGTTTTGCACGGGTCAGCTTTTGCGTCAGGTGCTTCGATCCGGACTTCTCGGAGCATATGAAGGGTAGATTGATTTCGGTTTCAAGGGTGAAAGAGAGTTCGCGTTTAGCCTTCTCGGCCGATTCTTTTATTCGCTGAAGGGCAAGCTTGTTATCGGACAGATCGATTCCGTTTTCCTTATCGAACTCTTCGATCAGCCAACCGACAATCCGGTTGTCGAAGTCCTCTCCGCCGAGATAGGAATTTCCGTTTGTAGCCAAAACGTGAAAAACTCCCTCATGAATTTCCAGGAGGGTGATATCAAAGGTTCCGCCTCCCATATCGTAGACGGCGACTGTGGCATTTTTTCTTGTCTCGAATCCATAGGCAAGGCTGGCGGCCGTAGGCTCGTTGATGACGCGCAAAATTTCGAGCCCGGCAATGCGCGCGGCATCTTTCGTTGCCTGTCTCTGGTGGTCGTCGAAATGCGCGGGAACCGTAACGACCGCATCGGATACGGTTTCTCCGAAATACGACTCAGCGCATTTTTTCAAATATGAAAGAATCATAGCCGATATCTCTTGAGGTGAGATAAGTTTCGATTCCACACGAACCATAACGTCTCCGTTTTCCGCTTCATCCAAATTGTAGGGAATTTTATTGCGCGATTCTTGTACTTCCGGAGAATTGAATTTTTTGCCCATAAGTCTCTTGATTGCATATATGGTGTTCTCCGGGTTGGTAATAGCTTGTCTTAGGGCCAGATTTCCGATGAGCCTTTCTCCGGAGCTGGTGAAGCTGACGACCGAGGGTGTTGTTTGCATTCCTTCTAGATTGGGAATGACTTTCGGTTTGTTTCCTTCAAGAAAACAGACGCAGGAGTATGTTGTCCCGAGATCGATTCCGATTGAATTTCCCATTTTTATGACTCTTTTTTGGGAACGATAACCTTGACAAGGCTGGGTCTGAGGAGCCGGTCATGAAGGGTGTATCCTCGCTGGAATTCCTGTCCGATCTCAGGCTCTTGAACGTCCTCTGATTCCTCTGTCATGAAGGCTTGGTGCAGATGTGGATTGAAGGCCTTGTCCTTGATCTCAATCGGCTGGACTCCATGCTTTTTCAGCAGGCTGAACAGCTGTTTGTAAATCATCTCCACCCCTTCATGAAAGTTCTTGCTGTCCTTCTGTCCCTCACTTTCCAGGGCTCTCTCGAAATTGTCCAAAACGACGAGGACTTCACTGATAATATCACTGAGCGCGAATTGATAATAATCCGTTTTTTCCTTTTCCAGTCTCTTTCGCAAATTTTCTTTATCAGCTACCTGCCTCACGTATTCTTGTTTCGCGGCTTCGCATTCTTCCTTCAACTCGCTGATTTCAGCTTCGAGTTTTTTGAGTTGGGCATCTTTGGATTCGGTTTTTTTCTTTTTTGCCGTTTTTTTGTGGTTTGTTATGTATTCAATCTCCGCCTCATCGACTTCCTGTTGCTCTGCTGCAATATCCGATTCCGTCTCGACTTTTTTTGGCATTCGCCCTCCTTATCTATTGATACTGATTGTCCGGCTCAATTTTTTTGCCACACAATCCACCAAAGGGATGATTTTTCTGTACGGAATTCTTTTTGGGCCAATGATTCCGAGAGACCCCAAAACCTGCCGGTCATAGCCATAGTGAGACAAGATGAGAGAACAATCTGCAATATCCGGGAAATTCATTTCTGAGCCTATCAGAACTTTGACGCGATCAAGACTGATGAATTCGGAGAGAAGCTTTGTTATCCTTGTTTTTTCCTCGAAATTCTGAAAAAGCGATTTGAGGCGTTCCATGTCAAAAAAATCGGGCTTTTCCAACAGCTTTGATGTCCCCTCTAGAAACAGCTCGTGTTCTTTCTTTTCCTGATAGAAGTACACATTCATCAAGTCTTTTAGTTTTCGCAGGATATCTTCGAATTTCACCCTGTACGACGGCACTTCCTTAGCCAGAAAATCGTGGACATAATGCAGATTTTTTTCTCCGAAATTTTCGTTGATATATCGAGATGCGCGATCGAGTTCGTTTTGTGTGAAATACGTGTTGGAAGTAACGACTTCCGTTAAAACGAGGTTGAATGTGGTGACTAAAATGATCATCAGCTTTTCTTCGGATATCTTGACGAAGCGCAGATATTTAAAATTGATCCTCGATATTCTTGGGGAAACCACAAAACCCAAATTGTCCGAATACTCGGACAACCACTTGGACGCCTGTACCAGGAGTGAATGAAAATCACTGTTTTCATGACTGAAATCATCCGATGGGAGATCTATCTTCCCCAGCGGAGGGAAAACTTCCACGAAAAGATTGTTGACATAGAACCTCAGTCCTTTATCTGTAGGGATTCTTCCTGCAGATGTGTGCGGTTGATAGAGATAACCCTGCTTCTCGAGCTTGGCCATGATGTTCCGTACGGTAGCAGGAGAAACTGCATGCTTGGCCCTTTGGGATAGCAGTCCTGAACTTACAGGTTTTCCGATCTTCAGATAATTCTCGATAAGCAGGTTGAGAACCTCTGTTTCTTTTTCTCGCAAACTTTCTCTAGTCACAAGTGTTTCCAGATAAAATTTATAGCATTATATCTTGATTTTTTCAATGTTTT
>JAFGNQ010000428.1 GCA_016926925.1 Candidatus Aminicenantota bacterium | reverse complement strand
GGACAGGGGGTGTGACAGAAGCCCTAAAGCGACGGATCATTCTTCCGCTTGGCCCCTCGCTGGGGGCTTCCGATCATGTCATCGGCCATGAACTCGTCCACGCCTTCCAGTATGATATAACCTCCTTCGGCCATTCTCCTACAGGATACACTTCGGCGGCAATCCACAGGATTCCTCTCTGGATGGTTGAGGGAATGGCAGAATACCTCTCGATCGGGCCCAAGGACGCGTTGACATCGATGTGGATGCGCGATGCTTCGTACCGTAATGAACTCCCAACTATTAAGAAAATGGATGATCCCCGATACTTTCCCTACCGCTACGGTCATGCTTTTTGGGCGTATGTTACCGGGAAATACGGCGATCAGGCTGTATCCCGAATCATGAAAGCCGTTGGAAAAGCGGGGGATTATCAGGTAGCTATTGAAAAAGTTCTAGGCGTCTCGGTCGACGACCTTTCCAAAGATTGGCAGGAATCTCTTAAATCCAAATATGATCCTCTCTCGAAGGAAACAAAAATCAAGGATGATAAGAGCCGGATTCTCTTTCAAGGAACACGGCAGAGTGTCTATAATGTGGGTCCCTCTATCAGCCCTGACGGGAAAAAAATTGTCTTCCTTTCAACCAGAGACCTCTTTGCCGTCGATATGTTTTTGGCCGATGTCGAGACCAAAAAGGTTGAAAGGAAACTCATCAACATGGCCCTCAGCGCCCATTTCGAGAGTCTGCAGTTCATTATATCTTCGGGAAGCTGGGATTCCGCAGGGAAACGTTTCGCATTCGCTGCCATAAGCAGCGGGCAACCTATCCTGACCATTATCGATGTGACCACCGGCAACACCGAGAAGGAAATCAGGTTTGCGGAGCTGGGTGAAATCTTTAATCCTACCTGGTCTCCCGACGGAAGGCACATTGCTTTTTCGGCAGTAGTCGGCGGTTTTTCCGATTTGTTCATTTATGATCTCCAAGAAGAAAAGCTCCGGAGGATGACCGAAGACCCTTATTCACAGCTCCAGCCGGCCTGGTCTCCGGACGGCCGTTGGATCGCTTTTGTGACCGAACAATTCACAACGGACTTGGCTGTTCTGGATATCGGAAACTTTGAGTTGGCCCTGATGGACCCGAACACGGGTGAAGTATCGCGTCTCCCCGGTTTCGCAAACGCCAAAAACATCAATCCTCAATGGGCTCCTGACTCGGAAAATATTGTCTTTATATCGGACAGCAACGGGATTGCCGATCTTTATAACCTTAACCTGAAGACCGAAGAGCTGAGGCAGCTTTCCAACCTGTATACAGGCGTGAGTGGAATAACGGATACGAGTCCTGCGTTATCCGTGGCCCAGAAGAGTGGGAGAATTGCCTACAGCTATTATGAAGGGGATTATTACAGCCTCTACACAAAAGATTTCGATCAAGAAGAGGGTTTGGGCACGCATCCTGCAAATTTTGATCCTATCCAGCCCGAAGTGCTTCCGCCGAGAGATATAGCCGATGGTGATCTGCAGGGCTTGCTGAGAAACCCGATCTTTGGTTTGCCTGATGAAAGCGCGTTCCCGACGGAGAATTACAAAGCGAAGTTGAAGCTCGACTATATCAGTCCGCCGACCATGGCCATCGGTGTGGATAGATTCGGGACCTACGGAGGCGGCGGCCTGGCTATGTTTTTCAGCGATATGCTGGGTTATCACAGCCTGTCTACGATGTTTTCGATCAACACACGCCTCCAGGATTCTTCGGCTTTGATCGGGTATCAGAACAACAGATCCCGTTTGACCTGGGGAGGAGCCCTTCAGCGGGTTTCCTATCCGTACAGGTACTATTTTCAATACATAGACGAAGTCAACGGTGAAGGAGCGCTTGTCGAGCAGGAGCTCATCTTCAGACAGATCTATTATCAGGCATTGGGCTTCATGAATTACCCCTTGAGTCAGGTCACCCGGCTGGAGCTTTCCGGAGGTTACCGGATTATTGATTTTGACCAGGAAGCGCGCACGCGGGCTTTTTCCCTGATCGATGGGAGGGAAATTCTCTTTGAGAAGGAAAAATTGCCTTCGGCCGACTCTCTGTACATGCCCTATTTTTCCACCGCCTTTGTGCACGACAACTCCTTTTTCGGTGCAACAGCACCCATCCTCGGGCAGAGCGCGATTTTTCAGATCCAGCCCATGTTCGGAACCCTCAAGTTCACGAGCATCCTCACCGATGTGCGCAAATATTTCATGCCTGTCAGGCCATTCACCTTGGCTTTTCGCTTGCTCCATACGGGGCGCTACGGTACAGGCGGTGAGGATGGCAGATTGTACCCGCTTTTTATGGGCTATGAATCCCTGATTCGCGGCTATTCCTATTATTCCTTCAGTTCTGAAGAACTTTCGAATGCGGAAGGAATTGACGTCTACAACCGTCTGTTCGGAAGCAGAATGGCCATCTTCAACGCCGAGCTTCGTTTCCCCTTGTTCGGAGCCCTGGGTTTGGGAAGAGGATTCTATGGAATCCTGCCCATTGATTTCCTGGCTTTTTTCGATGGTGGTGTTGCATGGGATAGTTCGAATAAACCTTCTTTTCTCGGTGGCGACAGAGATCCTCTCATGAGCGCTGGCATTGGGCTGCGGATGAACCTTTTTGGTTACATGATCGTCGGCGTCAACTATGTCTACCCCTTCCAGAGACCTGAAAGGGGTGCTTATTTCGAGCTGTCATTCTATCCCGGATTCTAGAGGCCGCATTTCCGTTGCCGTTGATAGGCTTGTAAAAGATGGGGGCAAACCGCTACTGCAGCCTCGATCCCTAATGGTACGAGTTTGCTGACTGTCTATCCCTCGTTTATTTTTCTTCCGACTTTAAATATACGGGGGTGTGTTGTCAGTAGAGTCCGAAGAGCTTGAAAGCCATGATGATGATGGCACCGGCAAGAACGGCACGAATGGCTCTTTCGCCTCCCCTGACCGAGACGTGTGCGCCCCACCATCCTCCAAAAGCCGTCCCCACCGCCAAGATCAATCCATAAACCCAATTCACGTTTCCCGTCAGGGTGAATACAAGGAGGGCGGGAATTGTGTAAATGAAGATAATGATGACTTTGTGCATGTTTACTTTGACCAAGTCGAGATGCAGGAGGTGGTAAAGTGCGGCCATGAACAGAAATCCGACACCCACTTGGAGGAACCCGCCGTAAAACCCTATCCCGATCAGGGCGGGATATATGAGCCAGTTTGTAGGGGTGTTTTCCTCTTTATTCTTTCCTGCATAAGAGCGGGAAAAGAACATGGATATAACGATAAAGATGAGAACTGCTCCCAGAATCCTCTGGAACAGTATGTTGCTCACCCGTGTGGCCGCGATAGATCCCAGAATGGAACCGGGGAGAGTGAAGAGTGCGAGCTTCAAACTCAAAGGGTGGTTATGAAGTTTGTTTTTTTGGAAAGATGCGGTGGCGAAGAGGTTTTGAATGATAATGGCAACCCTGTTGGTTCCATTGGCAACAGCGGCATCAAGACCCAAGAATATGAGAACCGGCACTGAGATGCTCGATCCGCCGCCTGCGTTCACGTTGATGAAACCGGCGGCAGTGCCGACTGCGAAAAGCAGTGCGATATGACTGATTTCCATTTATCGATAACCTTCCGCATCATACTTATCTTCCATCTAAAACTCAAGTCTCTCCACCTACGGGCATTCGTGCTTGATGTCTATCGATTCTGCGGATGTAGAGGTCCTCTCTTTCGACCCCATTTGCATTGGGTTTTTAAAACGTGGTAATTTGAATGCGGTCATCAGTTTTAAACCATGATTGAAATTCATCCGCTTCTGGATAGTGAAAAACAAAGACAGGCAAGGCAGTATGAGAAAGAGAAACGCATTCTCGGTATTATCGGGATGCTTTTCTCATTCGCCGGAGTCTCGGGATTCTATTTTTCCGGCTTGAGTCAATGGCTCTCCCAGCTCTTTCCCGAGCACTCGGTCATCTGGACATTCCTGGTTTACTCGGTTGTTTTCCAGGCCGTCCTCTTTGCTGTGGGCTTTCCTATGAGTTTCATCAGCGGATACAGACACGAACACAAATGGAATTTTTCCAACCAGACATTCCAGTCCTGGCTATGGGAACAGACGAAATCGCTCATTATCGGATTGACCATTTTGACTGTCCTGCTGGGTCTTCTCTTTTGGATCATGGCCGCGCAACCTCAGAACTGGTGGTGGATTGCAGGCTTGGCAACGGCAGTTGTCAGTGTCTTTTTTGCCACTCTGGGTCCTGTTGTTATCCTGCCTATCTTCAACAAGTACACTCCCATCAAAGAACAGGAATTGACAGATTCTCTTGAAATTATTCTTAAAGACGGCGGTCTCAACAGCAGCGGTTTTTTTATGGAGGATATGAGCAGGCAGACCAAGAAAGAAAATGCCTTCCTGGCAGGATTGGGAAAGACGCGGAGGGTTGTCCTCGGAGATAATCTGATGCGCAATATGTCCGTTCCCGAGATCGAGTCCATCATCGCCCATGAAGTCGGGCATTTCAAGCACAAACATATTTGGAAGCAAATCGGAGCGGGAACATCCAAACAACTCTTTGTATTTTTTCTTGTGGATTTGCTCATGCGTTCTGTCTTTCCCTCCTTCCTTGATTCCACACGGACAAATCTTTCTTTATTTCCTTTTCTTGCCCTCATTATGGGAGGGATATCTGTTTTCATTTTCAGCCCTCTCGATAACGGGCTATCCCGCTACTTTGAGAGGCAAGCCGACCTCTATGCTCTCAGAGGCATCTCCAATCCTCATGCCTTTTCGACGGCTCTTGCAGGTCTGGCGGACCGGAATCTTTCCAATGCCTATCCTGAACGGTGGATGAAGTTTCTCTACTATTCACATCCACCTATAGGTGAGCGTCTGCTTATGGCCGACAACCTGGATGGCTCATAAAAACTGCCGATACTTCAATCCAAAAAAGAAAACTATATATTATCGGCAGTTTTTACCCTACGGGCGAGCCGATCTTGCCGCATCGGCTTCGCTTCAGTTGCAATGGATTTGTGGATCATAGGACCTGCTTAGGTTGAATAACAAAGGGCAAAAAAAGGCAATAAAATTGACAAAAAATGGCGTTATTCAGGATAAATAAGAAATTAAAATACTGTAAATATAATAATATCATTAGGATAGGGTGAATTGAGCTTTGGCATAAAAATTGCTTAAATATTTTACAGATTGCAATTTATGCCAGGGAAGCAGGGCTAACATGAAAGATCTGGATACAGAAGAGAATTATTTTTCTCCGGATATACACAAGCTGAAAAAAAGAATCGAAGAGCTGGAAACGGCTCTTGTAGAATGCAAACTTATTGAAGAAGCCTTAAGGAAGAGCGAAAAAAAACATACTTCCATTCTTTTTTCGATGGACGATCTTGTTTTCGTTCTGGGAATGGATGGAACATTCCATAAGTATTTTCAGTCGGCTGAAAAAAAGGATTTGTTTGCGCTCCCGAAAAATTTTATGGGAAAACATTTTCGGGATGTTTTGCCCCAGGATGTGGCAGAATCCTTCCAGAACGCTATCTTTAAAATAGATGATTATGGGAGTGCACAGAGCTTTGATTTCCTTGTCGTGATCAACGGACGGGATGTCTGGTTCAATACGACCATCTGTCCGCTCCGAACCCAATCCAAAGATTATTTTGGCTATGTAGTCGTGATGCGCAATATAACAGAGCGGAAACTTAGGGAAGATGCCCTGATCGAGAGCGAGGCTAAATACAGAGCCATCATGCAAGAAAGCACGGAGTCCATTTTTCTCGCCGATGTGGAGACTCGTGTCATTTTGGAGGCGAATGAATCTCTTAAAAGAATGCTCGGATACTCGCTCGAGGAAATCCCGGGATTGAGTCTTTATGATTTTGTGTCGAACTGGCAGGATGATCTCTATCAAAAGATCATTCAGATTTTGAAGGAGCGCCACTATTATAAGGGAGAAATGCAGTACCGCCGTAAGGATGGGAATCTCGTCGATGTGGAGATCTGTGTGAATCTGATTTCCTACAGGGGGAGAAAAGTGTTCTGTGTCATCTCCCAGGATATCTCACCACGCAAACTTGCTGAGAGGCAATTGATCCACACGGCCACCCATGACCCGTTGACCGGCTTGACGAACAGATTGCTTTTTTATGACCGAATCGCCGTTGAGCTGGCGCGAGCTCGACGGAATCAAAAGATGCTTGCACTCATCTACATTGATTTGGATCGATTCAAAGTGATTAACGATACTTTGGGGCACAGTGCGGGCGATCAGCTTTTGAGAGATGTCGCAGAACGGTTGAAAATGCTTACCCGGGAAACGGATACTCTCGCCCGTATGGGAGGAGATGAATTTATGTATTTATTGACTGATGTTAAGGATGAGTCCGATGTGAGGAAAGTAGCACAAAAAGTCCTGGGTGCTGTGCGCAAGCCATTTTTGCTTGATGGGTCTTACCGTCACATCACGGCCAGTATGGGTACTGCCTTCTATCCCCAAGATGGCAAAGATTCTGAGACTTTGATGAAAGCGGCCGATTTAGCCATGTATTTTGCCAAAGACGAAGGCCGTAACAACGTTCTTTCGTATAAACCCCAAATGACTCTAAAAACCCTATGAGATCGAAGAAACATCACCCCCCCAATTCACCCCTAAGGGTAATTGACGATAACGGAACTTGGGATTACACTTTAAGCGAATATATGAAAATAGCATCAGCATTCTTAACGAAGATGTCGTATAAGGGAATTGATAAACGTAATATGCACAGGATTTTCTAGTACTGATGAAGGAGAAGCGAGTTTTGTCATTTTGTTTACACGCGGTTTTCTTCCTGTAAGAAAACGGTGGAGAAAAATAATGAATTTATGCAAAAAAACAGTCATCGCAATCTCGATACTTTCTGGGCTGATTTTTTTTATTGATGATTCCTTCGCGGATTCGGCGGGAAAAAAGCTCATCGTTATTGCGGACCAGGCTCAGGTCTACCTTGAAGCAGATCAGAGGAGCACAATCATCGCCACTCTGGATAAGGGAGCCATCCTGACCCTAAGCAGTGATCGCAAGGTCCGGAAAATATTTAATTATGTCTATTTCACTTCCCAAAAAACCGGGTGCACGAAGTCCGGATATATTCTGGATTCTTACGTGGACAAGCTTTTTGATGTGACGAAAGTCATCACGATTCAGGGGCAATCCCAGTCACTCAAGAAATCCATCAGATCCGAAATATTTTTGGACGACGCCGTTTGGCGAATGAATCGCGAACAACTTCGGAGTGTCAAAGGAAAACCGGTTCATGAAGGACAGTCTCGGGGATACGATATCCTCGGCTATCAACAGAAAATATTAGAAAGGGAATGTCTGATCGGATATTATTTTCAAGAGAACCGGTTTATAGGTGCAAAATTCACCTTTGTAGATAGCCATGCAAACAGGAATCAGAATATTGTGGATTATAAAAACATCAAAGCGCTCCTGGCCCAGAGATATGGTCAACCTGCAGAAGACAAAATATCTTGGGAAGACCCTCTTTATAGAGACCAAATCGAGGAATGGGGGAATGCAATCAAGATGGGGCATCTGACTTACTTTGCACGGTGGGAGACATCGGGGGCGGAGGTTTTGCTGCAACTTTTTGGGACCGAAGATGAGATATCCCTGGAGGTCACTTACAAAGCTCACTCCTGATCCTGCGGGTTTCAAGCCTAGTCTGGATTATTCACGAGTCGAGGTTGCTAAAATCACAGACTACAAGATTCCCATTTCTTGATATTGAAAGTGTCAGTGGTTTTAATGAATGATCCAGGTCATTTGATTTCAGCTCCGTCCCAGCAGTAGGTGCACAGTTTCTCCTTGGGCAATCCAATCGCGTGCACAAGGTCTGTAAGTCTTTGATAGCGAAGGGACGTCAGTTTAAGTCTTTTACTGATCTGCGCAATCATATTCTGATATTTATTTGAATCGGGGTCCGCATAATCTTCCGGTTTGCCGCAATCGCGTTCGAGCTCAAAAATGGCTTTGCGGCCTGCCAGGTCCATCTCCGACTTTGACCTTGAAAAATTCAAGAATTTGCAGCCGTAAATGAGAGGGGGACAGGCTGGACGCATATGAACTTCTCTTGCACCCGATTCATACAATCTGCGGATAGTATCCTGAAGCTGCGTACCGCGTACGATCGAATCTTCACAGAAGAGCAGCTTCTTATTTTCAATCAAATCTTTGATGGGGATGAGCTTCATCTTGGCAACCAAGTCTCTGAATTCTTGATTTTGAGGCATGAAACTTCGGGGCCACGTCGGTGTGTATTTCACGAAAGGTCTCTTGAACGGTATTCCGGCTTCGCTGGCATAACCCAATCCATGCCCCGTTCCTGAATCAGGGATTCCGGCTACGATATCGATATCTTGATCTTCTTTCCTGGCCAGAATGGCACCGCATCTGTTTCGAACGCTTTCAACATTGATGCTTTCGTAACTAGATGCGGGAAAACCGTAGTAAACCCAAAGGAATGCGCAGATTTGCATTTTCTCCCCGGGAGGTCTTTTCTGCTCTATTCCATCCTCAGTCAGCAAAACGATTTCACCCGGGCCGAGGTATTTTATCACCTTATAATCCAGATTAGGGAAGGCGCATGTCTCGGAAGTCACGGCGAATCCGCTCGGCTTTTTCCCGATGACGACAGGTGTCCTCCCGTATTTATCCCTGGCTGCATAGATGCCTTTGTCAGTCAGCAGCAGGAGGGAGCAGGATCCTTCAATGGTATCCTGCGCATTTTGGATCCCGTCTTCGAAGGTCATCTCCTGATTGATCAAAGCGGCAACGAGCTCTGTAGGATTGATCTCTCCGCCGCTCATTTCAGCGAAATGTGTCGTCCGTTGACCGAATACATCATTGGCCAATTTTTCGGTGTTTTGAATGACTCCAACCGTGACTATTGTGTAGTTGCCCAGATGTGAACGGATGAGGACCGGTTGGTCTTCATAATCGCTTATAATTCCGATCCCGCGGTTCCCTTCCAGTTTAGAGATATCATCCTCGAATTTTGACCTGAACTGGGCGTTTTCGATGTTGTGAATAAAGCGGATGATGCCCTCTCGATTTTTTACGGCCAAGCCTCCACGCCTCGTGCCGAGATGAGAGTGATAATCTGTTCCGAAAAAGAGATCGCTGACGCAGTCATCCTTGGAAACGACACCGAATAAACCACCCATATCCTCCTCCGAATGTAGGAATTTTAAAGCATGAGAGGGCCTTCTCAAAAAGCACCCGCTTTAATATGACAAAAAAGAAGGCGGCATTCAAGAGAAATGTCG
Organism: Candidatus Aminicenantota bacterium; assembly: GCA_016926925.1. Next base: position 2,710 of record JAFGNQ010000428.1, on the reverse strand, counting down.
GTAAACCTTTTAATCTTCCGCATCGTTTATCAGTGAGAGAAGGCACAATGGAGTTATTCCTTGACTGTGTCGATCCTTTCTTTTGTGATCCTAAACATATAGAATAACTAAAGGAGGCAGTGAAGATGGAAATGGACGAAAACAAAAAAGTTTGGATAACAGTGGCGGCAATTCTTGCAGTGATTGTCCTGGCTGTCGCCATCTATTATTTTTTAATTCGGAACAGAGCGGAAAAGGAGCCCGCTGTTTCGGAGGTTACGGAAGCCGTCTCTACGGAACCTCCCGAGGTGGAGGAAACGGGGGGAAAAGGGGAGGTTGTTGTCCCTTATGACGTGAAGCTGGATGACAGCGATCCACTTGTCAGAGATGCGGTGAAGTCGATATCATCAAGCTCCCGGTTAAAGGATTGGTTGGCCTCGCCGGATTTGATACGGAAGTTTGTGGCAGCCATAGACAATATCGCCAACGGTCAAAGCCCGAGGGCTCATTTCGATTTTTTCAGATTGCAGGATGCTTTTAAGGTCGAACAGAAATCCGGGCGCGATTATATCGACCCGTCGAGCTATTCACGCTACAATGCCATTGCGGATGCGTTTGTCTCTTTGGATACGGATAACGCTGTCGGACTCTTTAGAAAGTTGAAACCGGTGATTCAAGATGCTTATCACGAACTGGGTTATCCTGACCGGGAATTTCAAGATACACTAGAGAAAGCCATCCGTGAGCTGTTTGGGGTGCCTGTGTCCAAAGACATCCTTCTCCAAAAAAAGGTCGTTTCTTATGCAATGACGGATCCACATCTGGAGGGTTTGAGCCAGGCTCAGAAACACCTTCTCCGTATGGGCCCGGAGAATGTTAAAAAAATCCAGTCGAAACTGCGTGATATAGCTCTCGCTCTCGGAGTCCCCGCGACATCGCTTCCTTCAAAATAGTCTAGTCGACTAGCCTTAAGGAGCGTCTTTTAGCTTAAGAGCGATCCAATCTTCGATGTGTTCGATGATTTGTTCAATCATGCCAATTGAAGGGCTCATTCTTATTGAAATCAGGAACAAGAGATTCTTCGGGTGTGCTGGGTAGAGATTGAATAAACAGAATCTCCGCTTCTATTTTCTCTCCCTTCTCCAGTACTCTCTTGTATTCAACCTCAGAGACAGGCCTTCGAAGCTCAGGAGGTGCTTTGAAACAGGGTTGAAACTGGCTCATTAGGCTGAGGCCAATACGGGCATCGATGTTTTTGCCGATCCAATCCAGGACGGCCAGAGAATCCTCCACTTGTCCGGGAAGAACAAGATGGCGGATGATGACGCCTTCCTGTGCAATTTCCCGACCGTCCACAATCAAAGAAGGCCTCTGCCTGGCCATCTCCCGGATAGCCGGGCCGGCATAAAAAAAATAGTCACTCACACCTGAATATTTTTGGGAGAGATCGGCAGAGGAGTATTTGAAATCCGGCAGAAAAATATCCACAATCCCCTCCAGTTCGCGGATGATCGTTTCCTTCTCATAACCGTTGGAGTTGTAAACCAGTGGAAGATTCAGCCCCATTTTATAGGCGATTTGAAGAGCTCTTAGGATAGGAATGATCAAGTGGCTCGGGGAGACGAAATTTATGTTCAGGGCTCCGCGGCCTTGGAGATCCATCATCGCTGCGGCCAGCTCTTCGTCCTTTACAGGCTTCCCTTTGTTCTGCCAGCTCAGTTGGTAGTTTTGACAGAACAGGCACTTGAGGTGACAGCCGGAGAAAAAGATTGTGCCGGAACCTGCAGAGTGGTTATTTCGGTCTTCATGACCGCAATCATGGCAGCCGCTCAAGACGGGCTCTTCTCCCATATGAAGCAAAGCATGGGAAAGACAGGCCCGGTTTCCCGCCCGGCAATAGCCGCGTTCGCCCTTTCTCCTGTTGACGCCGCATTCTCTTGGGCAGAGCCGGCAGCATTCCTCATGCTCCTGCAGCCTGATCAGTGCCTTTTGGACTCTCTCTCTTTTCGTTTGTACGTTCATACTCTCAGAGGTCATTATAGGTGAGTTCGGTTTGACGGACAAGAAGTACCGGATCGATCATCCTCGTCTACAGCAGATATTTAATGACCAGGAATCCTCCAAAAAGCAGGATGAAAAAGGCCACGGCAAGAAGGTTGAAGTAACGGTCGATGAAGTCCTTGATTCCAGGCCCGAATTTCTTGAACAAGGCAGCAACGGCAAAAAATCGGAGAGAGCGGCTTAAAGTTGAGGCGAGGAGGAAGAGAAGGAAGTTCATTTTAAAAACACCGGAGGCAATAGTGAACACTTTGTATGGAATAGGCGTCAATCCGGCTAAAAAGACATATATGAATCCCTGATTTTGATAGTGTTTGAGAACAAGCTCGAATGTTTCAGGAGTGAAGCCGGGGATGAACCGAAAAAAAAAGGAATCCACGACCTCCCAGACACTGAGGCCGATCAGATAACCGAGAGCTCCACCGATTATTGAAGCCACGGATGTATAGAAAGCAAAGCGGAGAGATCTTTTTGTCGCGCCCAGGCAGAGTGCAATGAGCAGGGGATCCGGAGGTATAGGAAAGAAGGAACTTTCCGCAAGGGCAAGCAAGAATAGGGCCAGAGGGCCATTAGGCGTATCCGCCCAGTGCAGAACCCAGTCATACAGTTTTCTTAAAAATTTCATTGGGGATGGTTAAGAATGTCTCTTTGAACTCTCGGCTCCGGATCAGTG